>CAISVF010000023.1 GCA_903888765.1 uncultured Verrucomicrobia subdivision 3 bacterium
GGTGGGTGATGCCGGGCGGTGCCGCAGCTCCGATGGTTTGCCCGCCGCAAAATGCGATTGTGCCGATGTATCAAATTTGTGATGGGCAATATCTTCTGGACTGCACTGGTGGCCAAGTGACGGTGAACTCTCTCCGTCAGGGAATGCAATCCGCAACTACAAGAGCTTCTGCGGCACTGGAAATTGAGGCAACCGCAGTGATTAATCTCATTGCCCAAGTGCGGGCGGCGGCAGCGGCTCCGCCGCCCACTGTATCCGGATTGGGCGGGCTGAGCATGATGATGCTGTCGCGAAGTCTGGCCAGCGGTGATGCCTACGGGATGGCGGTTCGTTTGAAAGACCTGACGACCACCTTTGCCACCAATGGCAGTGTGACGGCCAATTTCAGCATCGTGGGTGGAACGAACTTTGTGCCGTATGATATTCTGATGACCACCAATGTCGCTCTGCCGGTAGCGGATTGGAAATGGATTGGCATTGGGTACACGTCAAATCGCTATTCTTTCACCAATCAGGCTTTAGACATGGGCTGCTATATTTTGGCGAAACCGTCAAAAACCATGACGGTGGCCTGGGGTGATGATCAGCGCGGCCAATGTGAGGTTCCCACCGGGATCACGAATGCGGTGATGGTGGCGGCGGGGTATCCGCAAAGCCTGGCACTGCTGGCGGACGGCACGGTGCGAAGTTGGGGCAACAGCGTTTTCACGAGCCAGCCGACCAACTTGACCGGCGTGGCGATGATTGCCGCCGGCTGGAACCACAACGTGGCCCTCTTCACCAACGGCACAGTGATAGCGTGGGGATTCAATGGCTCCATCTTTGGATGGCATCTGACCGACGTGCCGTCCGGCCTGACCAATGTATCGGTGATTTCCGCGCAAGCGCTGCATACGCTGGCGCTGCGAAAAGACGGAACGGTTTTGGCGTGGGGCTACAACGGGGGCGGTGAAACCAACATCCCTGCCGGACTGACGAATGTGGTGGCGATTGCGGCCGGTGGCGAACACAATCTGGCGGCTAGGGCCAACGGCACCGTGGTGGCCTGGGGTTTTAATGGCAGCGGCCAATGCAATGTGCCGGTGGATTTGACGAACGTGGCAGACGTGGCGGCTGGCTGGAACCACAGCGTGGCCATGAAAAAAGACGGCACCGTCGTGTGCTGGGGTGACAACCAACTGGGGCAGACGAATGCTCCCAGCGGCCTGAGCAACGTCGTGGCAATCGCGGCTGGTGGCTTTGGCGGCGGTGTGGGCAATACCCTGGCGCTGCAACGAGACGGGACTGTGGTCATTTGGGGCGGTGGGCAGACAAATCTACCAATAGGGTTGGACCATGTTATCGCGATCGCGGCGGGGGCGAAACACCAACTGGCGATCCGGACCGGGCCGGCGACGCCGGTGATCACGCAGGAACCGGTTGATCAATATCAAGTGGCCGGTAGCAATGCGGTGTTTACGGCCAAGGGGCTGGGGCTTTACACGGTGGGGTATCAGTGGCAAGTTGGCGGCGTGAACATCACTTGGGCGACCAATGCCGCTTTGGTACTGACCAACGTATCGGCAGCGCAGGAAGGTCTCTACAATGTGGTGGTGAGCAATGAAGTTGGCGTGGTGACTGGCTCCACGGCCGGTTTTCATCTGGTGACGCCACCGGTAATCAATGCCCAAACTCCGACGCCCACCACACAATCCGCTCTTTACCAGACCAACCTGCTGCTGACGGTCCATGCCTCGGCGCCTGGGATGTATGCTGGATTTCCGCTCTCGTATCAATGGCGGTTCAACGGGACAAACCTAGCCAACGGAAACAGTTCCTCATATAGCGTGCAGGTTGGTGCCCATTCTTCCGGGACGTACTCCGTGCAGGTGACCAATGCCGCCGGAAGTACCAACGCCAGCTGGCAACTGACGACCTTCTATCCGAATGGCGTGGCCATAACGCAGCAGCCTGCGGATCAGTATCAAATTGCGGGAGGCACGGTGACATTCACCGGTGGCGGAGCCGGCTCCAATTCGGTGGCGTATCAATGGGCTTTCAACGGCACCAACCTCGCCGGGGCAACGAACGCAGCGCTGACACTGACCAATGTTTCTGGTGCGCAGGAAGGGTACTACAACTTTACCGTGAGCAGTCCGGGTGCGAGTCTGACCAGTACCAACGCCAATTTTTATCTGGTGAGGCCACCGGCAATCTCTATGCGGAGCTTGCCGACCAATCGGGTTTGCATATTCGGGAATCACGTCTCATTTGCTGCCGCAGTAGCAGCAACTGGCCAGGCCAACGGTTTTCCGCTGCACTACCAATGGACGTTTAATGGAACAAATATCACAGCGAACACAACAAACTACGCGTTTTACGCCACCGACAATTCATCAGGAATTTACTCTCTGGTTATAACCAATCAGGCCGGCAGCATTACGGCAAGTTGGCAATTGGTAGTGACAAATGCGATCAATGTGACAAATGATTTACTCCTGATTTACAACACCAACTCCGTGGACAGCACCACGGTTCTCAATTATTACCTCACGCACCGCCCAATGATTGCCGGAGTGAATGTGCTGGGCATTAGCTGCACCACCAACGAAACTATTTTGCCAAGCGATTTTACAAACTCCTTCATTCCACAAATTAAAACTTGGCTGACTAACAATCCTACCAAACGCCCACAATATGTGGTTCTTTTTTCATCCATGCCGTCGCGCGTCAATATCAATGACACCCCAGGGTATGATGATCCGAACAACACCCAGCCAAGTGTGCAGTACCAGATACGCACAGGCTGCGCTACCGACTGGAACCCGTTCGTGACGAGCATCAACATGCAAAGCACAAGCGACTGCATTGGTTATATCAACAAACTGCAGACTATCGGCAATACCAACTCGCCTGGCAAACTCGTTATTAGTGCCAGCGCGGGAGGCTATGAAAACACAAACTATGTCGTTGATGACGTGCATGAGCCGGGAAATGCTGGTAATTATACTAAAGTAACGATAGCCTCTGTTGCTACAAATGGACTGTTAAATGCAAATGTTCCTGGCGCGGCGATTTCATATTTGACTGGCATTGAAAGCAATTCCGTTCTGCCACATTTGACAAACGCTGTAAACGTCGCCGGGTATATCAGTTGGGGGGATCATAGTTCGTTAGGGGGGCGTTATGCAACCAATGGCTTTGTACGCTGGTCTGGAAATAGCAGTTGGTGGATTATTGAAACGCTTGAATCATTTAATGGCCAGTGGAATTCGGGGCAAGGGCATTTCACTATATGGTATTCGCCAAACGCATTTGGTGGAACGAACTATTCGAACACCCCAATCGGAGCAGTCTCACACACAGATGAACCAGCATTGGGGGGCGCTAATAACGCCGCGACATATTTTGGTCTGTGGGCCACCGGAAAAAACTTTGCAATTTGTGCATGGGGCTCGACCAATACAACTTACTTTCAAGCTGTTGGAGATCCCCTCGTTATAAGGTAAAAATACATGAAAATACAATTCGCGATAGCAACAATCTGTCTAGCGTGTGAAGCATTTTGTTGTTTTTCACAAGGCTTTTTGAACCTTAACTTTGAGAGTGCCACCATATTGTCCACCCACACTGCGTCCATTCTTGGATGGACAGTAAATGCCCCTAACTATGTAAATGGAGATCCCAACAGCATTCCGTATAATGACATTGCTTTAGACGTTCCGGCGGTAAATCTTGAAGGGACAGACGCACCTGCTCCTTCAATTCAGGCAATCCAGGGAAATTACTCAATCTTTATGCAAGGTGGCAGTCATTCTTCTCCAATTACAAATGGCGCTTCAATGATGCAAACTGGACAATTTCCCGTGTTCGCCAAATCAATGACGTACTGGGGTACTACGCTGCAGGTCACTTTTAATAGCCAATTGCTGCCATTCAATGCCATCAGCAGCACCTCGAATTATACCGTTTGGGGAGCGGACATTTCAGCCTATGCCGGACAAACGGGGCAATTAATGTTCGCCGTTCCTTGGCAAGGCTGGGCTATGCTGGATAACATCAAAATTTCATCCCTGCCGATTCCTGAGCCCGGACCGGCTGCCTTGCTGGTGGCGGGTGGTTTGCTGGGGGCTTGGCGGTGGAAGCGATCGATTTGCCGGGGCGGCGGGGTGGGGCTGCCTTGAGGCGGGGGTGTTGGCCCTGTTGGGGCTGGTGCGGGTATAGCGGGTGATGGTTGATTTGGCAAAATCAGGGACCCGTTTTAGGGTAAATTCCAGGCTATAAGGAATGCGGGGTGACGCAGCCTCTGTCCGCGTGCTGGCGATGGCAGCGGCGGATTGCACCAAACTATGCGACCCATTCACGATAAATGCGGTGAGCGTAAGGCTAAAAATACTATAAAACTATTGACCCGTTTCCTAACTGGCCACCTATTAATCATTAATAGTAAAGCCTAATTAAATAAAAGGTGTATAATGACACTAAAATATTTAACAGTGCTAACGTTTATCCTAGGCGGCTCCTCGCAACTGTTTGCTCAAGGATACATTGTGCCATATGGCGTAACTACGAATTATATTTCTGGATCCGGAGAAATCAGCGTGATCCATGATCCTGCTAATCAATTTTACACTGGGTTTTTCCTGAATCCACTAGGCATAAGCAGGCCCTCCTTTTATACCAATACGTTTTCGTTTTCAGTTGTTTTGGACGTTGGTGTCCGTGTGTTTTTGGTTTCTTCTAATGACCCAATTAGCTTGCAACCAATTCTTTCACAAAACTGGCCGGAATTAGGAGGATCACCAAGTTATCGTTTCGCCAATAATGTGCCATTCTATGTCGGGCTTTATACCGGGTATGACTTTGCGCCAACCTATCCACCCTCCCCGCCATATTACTACCTTGACCCTGTTTATGGTTGGGCGGAATTGGTGAATAACCAAGGCGTAATCCAAGTGCTAACCTATTCGGTGGAATATGGAGGAGCCGGAATTTATGCGGGAACGCAAAACATCATCACTGTTCCTGAACCCGGAACGGTTGCGTTGCTGGTGGCGGGTGGTTTGCTGGGGGCTTGGCGGTGGCGGATGGCAATTGGGAAAATATGAGATTTTTTCATAAGCAATTAGCGGCTGGGTTGTGTTTATCTTTTGCGACCCTTCAACTTTGCGCTCAAGGGTACATTGTCCCTAGTGGCGTGACCTATGCTGGAACTTACCACTTGCCAGGGTTTTCAATAAGTGTTGTTAGAGACCCCACGAATGGAGTTACAACTGGATTCAGTTTAGATCCATTTGCCAAAGAACCAACTTCAAATTCATTCACAAATTCATTTATATTCGACCCTATTGTTGACGTGGGAGTGCGAGTTTTTTTTGCATCTCGTAACCAAGCAATAACTACAAACGCTTTGTTGTCAGGACCAATGACAGAATTAAAACCGTCTTCCAGTTCGGGTTACATCTTTCAAGATAACGTTCCATTTTATCTAGCTCTGTATACTGGCAACATGAATTATGCTCCACCAAGCGGCGTCTATAACGATCCTCTGCTAGGATGGGTTCAACTGGTGAACAACCAAGGTGCAATTCAAATGCTGGGCGGTGCCTTGGAATATAAAGGTGCTGGAATTTATGCGGGAACGCAAAACATCATCAACGTTCCGGAGCCCGGTTCGGCTGGTTTGCTGGTGGCGGGTGGTTTGCTGGGGGCTTGGGGGTGGCGGCGGCGAATAGCAGCAAACTATGCGACCCATTCACGATAAATGCGGGGAGCGTTACGCTAAAAATACTATAAAACTATTAACCCGTTTCTGGCCTTTAACTTTTTGGTGGCCGGCGTCCAGCGGCCAGATTTTTTTCGGGTCATGTCAAAATTACTTTCACTTGGTTGCCGCCACGTCCGGTTGTCCGCGCAAGGTTTCGTAGAGGCCGGCGTGGTTCAGGAGGATGTCTTTCATGCCGCTCTGCACGGCGGCGGAGTTCAGGGCCTGGGTGCTCATGGCGTTGTGGGCGTCCAAGGCGCCCATGATGGCGTTGAGCAGCTCGGTTTTCAAGTCGGGCGAATTGGCAAATTGTTCCTTGGTGTTGTTGGTGGCCTGCTGGCGCAGGGTTTCGGACTCCAGCAATTTGCCTTTGATGACGTTGTTGACGTAAACGAGCTTGTCTTGATCCGTCAGCTCACCTTGAAAGAGGTCGTTGACCTTGGCGATGATCTCGGTGAGGAGGGCTTTTTCTTTGTCATGGATGGAGCCGCTGCCGGCTTCGGTGATGGGCTCCAGCAACTGGGTCTTGCCGGCGTACAGGGACATGGCTGATTTCCCCTTGGTCTTCAGGGTGTGATGAGTGAGCACCACTTTGGACAGATCCACGCCATCGCGCTCGCGGCCGAAATCCAGGAGGGGGAGCAGGCGCTTGTAAAAAATGGCCCGTTTCTCCAGCTCGGTGTTGCCGTAGTCGAAAATCTGGGAGAGGAACGTATAGAGGCGCAGGTATGCGCCCAGATCGCTTTTGAACAGGACGAGGGCGTTTAATTCTTCCTGGGCGGTTTTGCTGGCGTCCTCGTCACTGGCTGCGCGGGCCGCTTGCAGGGCGGCTTGGGCGGCTTTGTACTTTTTCAGCAGGCGATCGGCGACCGGCTCCAAGGCTTTGAGCAAATCGCCCTGGGTGGCCAGCGGGTTGAGTTCCACCGCCACGACGCGGACCACCTCAAAAGTGCCGTAATGACCGGTGGCATCCAGCTTGGCGCGCAGGTTATAAACCAGGTTGGGGTCGGTGGTGGCGGCGAGTTCGGCCGTGGTGTGGTAGGTCTTAAAAGCGGCGAGCACTTCCACCGGATCATTCACAAAATCCAGCACGTAGGTGGTGTCTTTGCCGGGGGAAGCGCGGTTGAGGCGGGACAGGGTTTGCACGGCCTGAATGCCGGCCAACCGTTTATCCACGTACATGCCGCAGAGCAACGGCTGGTCGAACCCGGTCTGAAATTTACTGGCCACGAGCAGGATCTGGTAGCCCTCGCCCTTGAACACTTCCCGCAGGTCGCGGCTTTTCAGGCCGGGATTCAGGGTGGGACTGTGTTCGGTGAATCCGTCCGGCCCGGAGAATTTATCATTCACCTCGCCGGAGAAGGCCACGAGGGTGCCGATTTTGTAACCGTGTTCCAGGATGTATTTATTGATGGCAAACTGCCAGCGCACGGCTTCGAGGCGGCTGCCCACCACGACCATGGCCTTGGCGCGGCCGGCCAGCAGGGGTGCGACGAGTTTCCGGAAGTGCTCCACCACGATCTCGACTTTCTGGGAGATGTTATAGGGATGCAGCCGCACCCAGCCCATGATGCCTTTCATGGCGGCGGCGCGTTCCACGGTCTTTTCGGAGTACTCCTTGCCCTCGTGAGCCAGCTTGAAGGCCAGTTTGTAGGGAGTGTAGTTTTTCAGGACATCGAGGATGAATTTTTCCTCGATGGCCTGGCGCATGGAGTAAACATGGAACGGATGCGGCACGTTATCCGGGCCGGGCTTGCGCTTGGGATCGGGGCGGGTACCGAATATTTCCAGGGTCTTGTTTTTGGGCGTGGCGGTGAAGGCGACGAAGGTAATGCCGGCATCCTCGGCGCGGGCGGTCATCTGGGCAGCCAGCACATCATCCATGCTGACCTCGCCGCCGTCGTTCAATTCCTTCAATTCCTCGGGCGATAGCAGCTCCTTGAGCTTGGCTGCCACTTCGCCGGTCTGGGAACTGTGGGCCTCATCCGCGATCACGGCGAAGCGTTTGCCCTCCGTGGCGGCCAGCTTGCGCACGGCTTCCAGGGCAAAGGGAAAGGTCTGGATGGTGCACACAACGATTTTCTTATCGCCCGAGAGGGCGGCGGCCAGCTCGCTGCTCTTGCTGCCATCGTTGCCGGTGATGGTGGCGACCACGCCGGTGGTGCGCTGAAAATCAAAGAGGGCCTCCTGCAATTGGGCGTCTATGACGGTGCGATCGGATACGACCAGCACGGTGTCAAACATCTTCACATTCAAGGCATCGTGCAGCTCGGCGAGGAAATGGGCGGTCCAGGCGATGGAATTGGTTTTGCCCGAACCGGCGGAATGCTGGACAAGGTACCTGCACCCCGGGCCATCTTTCAGCACCGCGACCTGGAGCCGGCGGGTGACATCCAGTTGATGGTAGCGGGGAAAAATGATTTCGCTGATCTGCTGTTTCTTGTCGCGGCGGGCGATGAGGTAGCGGCCGAGAATCTCCAGCCAGCTTGCGCGCGCCCAGACCTGTTGCCAGAGATAGGCGGTGCGATGGCCCTCGGCCGGGTTTTCGGGATTGCCGGCGCCGCCGTCGTTGCCCTGATTAAAGGGCAGGAAATTCGAGGCCGCGCCCTCCAGCCGGGTGACCATCTGCACTTCGCTATTGCTGACGGCGAAGTGTACCAGTGCGCCGTTGGGGAACGAGAGCAACGGCTCGGGCGGCTGGCCCTTGGGCCGGGGCTGGCGATCAAAGCGGTATTGATCCACGGCATCGCCGATGCTCTGGGTGAAATTGGTTTTCAATTCCACGGTGGCCACGGGAATGCCATTCAGGAACAAAACGAGGTCCAGGCAATACTCGTTGTGCAGGGAATATTTGACCTGCCGCACGACCCGCAGCCGGTTGGCGGCATAGCGGGCGAGAATATCGGGATTGATGGCGAGCGCTGGCTTGAACTGGGCCAGCAGCAAGGGTTGCTTGAGGCCGATGAACTCGATGCCGTGGCGCAAGACGTGCAGGGTGCCGCGCTGGTCGAGCGACTCGCGCAGACGGTTCAGCAAGGTGTCACGGGCATTCTCGCCGTGGTTTTTCACCAGAATTTCCCATGCCTGCGGCTGGGTGGCCTGCACCCAGGCGAGCACGTCGGCGGGGTAGAGGGCGAGCGCCCGGTCGTAGTTGGCGGCGTCGCCCTCGGCATACAGCCAACCATTTGCTGCAAGGTGCTGGCAGATTTCCGCCTCGAAATTGATTTCTTTATGGAGGGACATGGTGTTTGGTGTTTAACGACCTCCCTCACCCCGGCCCTCTCCCCAAGGAGAGGGGGAACGGTGCGCCGCGGTGGTTGGCAATTGGCTCATTTTAGTTTTTTCAGGCGGCGGCATGCCCGGGCCTTAACAAACAAAAGCCGCCTTGTGACTACGCCGACTCGTGCTCGGTAAGATAGAGGGTGCGGATTTCACGACCCGTTCCATCCACTTCTTCAATCTCCTCGACGCAGGCAAATTTGTAGCGCCCACCAACCTTTAATCCATCCAGGCTGGGGCCACCTTCCCGCACTTTGCCGGAGTACAATCCATCGTCGGTCAATAAACCCCAAGCGCCGGTGCCACGATTCACCTTCTCAAATTCGCCAACCAGCGTGACGGATTCGCCTCCAAGATTCGAGACGCCGGAAAGCACATCCACGAGCGGCCCGACTTCCGACTCCGCGACGGCGCGATGGTTGGGTTTGGTAAAGTTTGGTTCGGCCCATGAGTAACGCAGTCCGGTTTTATGCTTCACCAGAAAGCGCAGAAGCCGCAGATAGGCCGCAGCCAAATGGCCACGATGCGCCTTCACGGTGGCTAATGCCTTGGCCGGATCGGCGGCATGTTCAAACAGCACGTCCACCCGTTGCAAAGCCCTAGCCAGTTCACTCTGGCCTAGCAAATCCGGGGTTTTGGCGGCTTCAAGAACCACCCGGAACGACCCCGCTGCCGCAGGTATCACCACATCCATCATGTGGGCATCCGTCTTATCAATCGCGCGCCGGTCATCCGGTGACAACTCGCGCAACGCTGCGCCGTAGGCGTGTTTGATCATGGTCTGCACATGGCCGAGCAAACCGATCAGCGTGCCCAGATGGATACGATGCTCTGTCGCCGCTTCCGGCGGCTCGGTGGCAATTTCCAGAACCAAATTATTTCGTTCCCGTGCTTCCTTGAGGGCGAGTTCTTCTGTGGGGTGATCGTGCAGCAGGAAACCTTCATCCGGCAATAATCCGCTGTCCGCCAGCGGCGCGGTCTGCGGCACTAGTGCCAGCGGTTGATCCAGTCCGGCAACAACGATGGCCAAATACCATTCCTCGGCTCCGGCCTCGCTCAACAAGGAGCGAAGATCCAGGGTGCCGGCCCGAAACTGCCGCAGGCGTCCCGGTGCAACCCCCGCCACCAGATAACGATCCGAACCGTTCTCCGGCTCGACCATGACGGCGAGGTAGTGGCCACCGATGGCGTCGCGCGCCTCGAAGACTTGCGGCCCGTCGTAGTAGAAAAGCGTGGTGGTGTGGCGAATGCTTTTCGTGCGGTTTCCACTCCACTCTGTGCCAAAATGTCGAACGCTGCCAATGGCCACCAGGTGTGGTGGCTGGGTTGAAAAGTGGGTTGGATGCGTCCAGCCCCGGAGGTGAGTGTCACCCGGCAAATTTTGCGATTTTTCAGACTTGGCAATTTCTGCGCTTTGGCCGCGGCGTCGTGCTTATCGGCAAAGACAGATATTCCACAAACCAAACATTCGGAGACGCCGGAAAACACTTTGGCGGGGTTTTCCTGCCGCTGGGAAAGAAAATCTTTCGAGGCCGGTGGATCGGTGCGCACCAGCCGGAAGACCGCTCGCGGCGCGGCGACTTCCACCGCCTCAGCGGGCGGGCAACCTATAGGCAATGGATCCCGGTAGCTCATGTGCTGGCAAAGCTTACACGTTTAGCCGGGCCAGACGCAACGTTGTTGCGGACGTCAATCGGGCCGGTGATGGTTGCAGCAGGGCCAAAGGCCCGGTTCATGCCAGCCCAAGGCAACGCCTTGGGTTTCCCGGCAAAAAAGGTTGCCAGCCCTGAAAGGGCGGTTTAATCCCACACATATCGTTCGTCGAACGCCACGCCATGTTTGGCAAGAAATGTCCGGTATTCTTCTTGAAAAGATTTCACCCGATGATGTTCGGCCTGGTTGGCGATGTAATCGCGGACCTTGGCCACATTGGATTCAGAAACCGCAAAGGCACCGTAACCCGCCTGCCAGGCAAAGGTGGCAAACTCCGCGCTCTGCGTTTTGATCCATTTCGAGGAGGTTTTTTTGACCTCCTCCACGGCGGCGCTGACCGCCACGGTGCGGCCGAGTTCAAAAAGGATGTGGACGTGGTCCGCCACCGAATTGATGAGGACAGGCGGGCAGCCAAAGTTTTGCAGCACGGTTGCCATGTAGGCGTGCAAAGCAGGGCGCACGCCTGCGGTGAGCAGCGGTTCGCGGTGTTTGGTGCTGAACACCAGATGCACATGGAGGCGGGCGAGGGATTGGGGCATGGCTGGTGCGCCCTTTCAGGGCTTGGGTGGTTTTATGGATGCAAACCCGGGGCGTTGCCCCGGGCTGGATTGGGGCCGCGCCGTTGGCGCTGCGGAAGGGGATGCGGCGAATGGTTTCATTTTAGATTCTACGCACATCAATCTGGCCAGTGACGGCGGCAATTGTTTTAACGCCAAGACGCCAAGGCGCGAAGATTTTTAACCACGAAATACACGAACCACACGAAA
>CAISVF010000024.1 GCA_903888765.1 uncultured Verrucomicrobia subdivision 3 bacterium
AAAAAAGATTTTGCGCCGGCAAACTGCCGCCTCCCAACATCCCACACAAGATCAGAAGCCACCAGGCCTGACCCGTTGAAAAAAAACGGCAGCCTGCTTGACGGTTTGCCATGGGATTATTCATAGACGTTGCCAGGATAGTTAATTGGTGATAATGGCGAAAGGCGTTCGCACCGGATGACTACAGTCAACCGATTTAGCGCGTAAACCATGACCACCCGGACGCACGTGCTGACCAACCATTGTTTCATGGGAATCAATTCTCTTCATAGTTTCGGCACCACCAGTTTGTTCAAGTCACTTTGGTTTCAGATTTCACGAACCGCGCGTCCGCTCGTTCGTCAGCGCGAAATTGCCAGGTCTGGAAGCCTCCGGCAAATCGTAACGGAACGTCAGACGCCGCTCCTTCCAGTGATCGCGCACGACGCTACGTTTGCTAAAATGTTTTTCCCGGATGCCGTTGTGCCGCGTGGTCTTGGTGATGATGGCCGCCGGACCGGACCCGGTGCCATCCTTGAACTCACGACCCAGTCGCGAATCCGCCAGCACCGGTTTGACTTCCGCCGCCACGCGGCCATGCCAACCGCCTTGATCCGGGATCAGGAACGCCAGCCGGCCGGCCGGCAATGTCCACCGCGCTTCCCTCGCGTGCAGTAGCGGCGTCCGGGCGCACAAAGGTCCGGAAGCAAAAGCAAACGAAAGGCGGAAATGATTTTTCATATTCAAGCCTTCACCATTGGTAAAGCCAGACGTAGGTGGTATAGCGGGCGGGCGGCGGATCGTGAAATATTTTGTCCCCGATTTTCTCGCCGCACCGGCAGGTCAGGCGCAAGCCATTTTGGAAAAACACCGGGTCATCCTCGTGAAAACGATACGCGGAAAATTCGTTCTTCTTGGCATCAAAGTGGGTCAATCCCGCCACGGGCGTGGCATAGCGGCCTTTGTTGAAATAATAGGTGCCCAGAAAATAATCCTCCAATCCGGACGACAGAAACAGCGGTTCCTTCGCGCCGCCGATGTAGGCTCGCATACACGCCTCCATGAAACTTAAATCTTTCCACCGTTGGGCTGGATCTTCCAGTTTGCGCAGACCTTTCGCCGCCATCGTAACTTGATAAAGCGCACCATTGCCGTTCACCTCGCACAGCGAAAATTCTTCGAGCGGCTGGGCGGTGTGGTTTTCCCGCTTGTAAAGATGCAACCGCGCGCGGTCCGGCAGGCGCACCCCTCCCAGTTCCACCGGCAGATTCTCCGTGCCGCGAATGATCCACCAAAACAGCGGACTTCCCGTTGTGGCAGAATCAAGCTGGCCGGTGACGCGAATGCTTTTCCCGAACGGAATCCGATAAGTGTCATAAACATTCGCCCCGCTGCCGGTCTTGCCGATGCGCGCAACGCCCCAGGGGGCGGATTCGTCGCCAAAGCCAATGCCGTGGCCAAGATACAATTCCATGTCAATGGAGGCATTGGTCTCGCCATCCACATAAATACGTATGCGCGTCTGGTCGCAGCCCTTCCAGCCGCCGCCGAACCACATGTGCGTCAGGCAGCCTTTGCCTTTATGAAAAAAAAGCTCTGCCTCCTGATTGCGGCGAAGTGGCGTGACCTCCTTGCCCATCGTGCCGAAAGTTTTGAGCGTTTGGTCCGCCTTGGCCACCGGCGGCTGGGGAAATGCCGGCACCGCCCCCGGCAGAAATAGAGCAATGAGCAGACAGCAGGTATTTTTCATGGAAATAAGGTGGTGGATTTTATATTCAAGGTCATTTTTGAAAGCCTGTTAACGCAAAATAAGCCGGTAGAACCCGCATCCATTCGTTATCGCTAGCGGCACTTGTATCTGGTTGGTCGCGGTTGACCCGGCCACATCTTGCCAGTTGGTGCTTAAGCCGGATTTCAAGGTGTTGGTCTGAAACTGCAATAGCCAACCGGTGTTGGTTAATGGCCAGGCAAGTTTTAACATAGTGCGACCCGATCCCAGACTCGCGGAGAGTGTTGGTGGTGGAGTGACCGAACCGGACACATAAAAATTCGACCACTTATAAGTCTGGCCGGAAACCACGATGCTGTTGCCAGTGGTCGGGTTGAAATTGTAGGCCGCCAGATTGGTGCTCTGCGTCGGGTTGGCACCATTGACCTTCTGCAACGTGCCCGCGAGCCGAAAATCCAGCACGTTGCTGCCGCCCTGGCCGTTCATCCAGCCGACGATTTTCGGCAGGCCGTAAAGATGCACGCTGTCATTCCCTGGCCCGAGATCCATCGCGTTGTTGTTGGCGCTGCCGCCCATGATCGGGCCGGTGTCGTAAATGGTCAACTGGCCGGTGTAATGTTCGGCGGCGATCCCTTCGTTGCCGCCATAGATGCTGCCGCTGTTGGTCACGCTCGCCACGCCATTGGTGCTGGCCCCCCCGGTCCCATAGATGAACAGGCCCAGCCCGGTATTGTGGGAAATTGTCCCGGTGTTGACGATGGCGATGGGATCACCGTTGTCGTTCTCGGTGCCGTAGGCCCAGCCGCCGCCGCCGGAGTCGGCGGTGCCAATCACGGTGCCAGAGTTCAAGAGTGTGACCGGGCCGCGAGTGCTGCCGCCGTAGAAAGTATTCACGGTGCAACTGGCGGGAGTCATGGTGCAGTGGCCGGTGGCGGTGAGTGTGCCGGTGTTGGTGAAAGTGAAGCCGCCGCCCTCTGCCCAGCAAAAAACCGCTACTGAATACACATTCGTGTAGGCCGTGGCGCTCGCCGTGGTGGTGCCCGTCGTCAGTAGATTGATGCTGGCGGTGTTGGCGGCGCTGTAGGTGAACAAGTCCAGCCCGACCGCATCGCCGATGCCCGTGGTATTGCCGTTCTGTCCGCCCGTCGCCGTGCCGGTGACCAGCCCGTTCTGAACGAGGTTCAAGTTGCCATATTGGCACCAGGCATAGATGCCATCCGCATAATATGGCGCCTTGGCGGTGACAACGCCGGACGCGGCATTGGTGATATTCATGCCACCATAATCCGTGAAATTGTAAATGCCGGCCGCCGTGCCGTTGTAACTGCCGGAATAGGTCCCCGCAATCGTCCCGTAATTCGCCTCGGTGATCGCGGCATTGGTGCTATCGCCATACCAGGCCCAGACATTCAGCCCGGCGACATTGACTTGATTCGTGCCGTTTACCACGGCGGTGATCATGGCATTGGTGTTGTTCGTCGCGCCGTTCAGCGCCGTGACCGGTCCGCCCCAATACTTAACGTTACCATCATTGATATAAACGCCGTTGCCCCAGTAATAATTGCGGTTGAAATTACCCGTCACCCCGGGCGCGACGCCAATCTGGCCATCGTATTCTTTCAGGAACGTGGACTGGCCCGGCACATTGTTCACATTGGAATAATTCAGCCACCCGTAATTCGTCAGGCCGCCCGCCGAGAAATAGAACAGGCTCTGGTAGTAGGTGACGTTTGTGTAAGTGTTGCTGTCCGAACCGATGAATGTGCCCGTGTTGGTGACGTAGGGCTGAATTCCGGGGTTGGTGATGTTCGCGTTGCTGTTGATGAACACAAACTCCGGATAATAGGTGTTCCCTGGGTTTTTGGCATACGCGCCGGCAAACGTCCCGCTGGCGGTCACTGAGTCACCACCGCAGCAAGCGCCCTGGCCGATGACATAGCCCGTTTGCGCCGCGCCGCCGTTCACGGAAAAACCAGCCGCGGCCAACACACAGTTCTTGCCCAGCACCAATAGCATCATGATGACCAGCCAAAGTGGCAGACATCTAACGAAGTCGGGTGTTTTCTTCGGTTTGCTTTGAGTTTTCATAGCCGAATTGGCTTTGCTTGCCAGGCGTTAGCTCGGCCAACGGCTGTCGCAACTAAATGCGCTGATCCCATTGCGATGATGTCGTCAGATTTCATAAATCACAGCGACTTGTCATGGTTTGCCAACAACGCGGAAACCATCCACGAGACCAACCGTGCACGTCTGTGCCGATGTGGGTGCCCCAGACTTGTGCTGGCCTGGCGGCAACCCGCCTCCCTTCGCCACTGGTTGTGAAAGCTTTGGCACGGCTTTTCGGCAGCCCGCAGGGCTGCCATATTTTCGCTGGAATCCGGGCGGGGCGGCACTTGGGTGAAGGTGCCCGCTGCCACGAGCCAAAGCTCCCTTATCCTGCCGGTAGGCAATACCAGCGGGGCGGTATTTTATCGGCTGATTTATCGGGTTGCCATCAGTCCAACACCCCAGCCCCCGTTGCCGCCTGGTTCCCCCTTCCACCCGACGCCAAAAGCATGAATGCCGCCGGATAAACCCCAACCGCAACGCTAACCTCCACAAGGTCATGGACTGCGGTGGCAAGGCGCAGCCGCGACACCGCTTTCGCCCGCACCTCGACTTGCAGATTTGCCGTTTGCCGAATGGAAAACCAAACCTGCGCCGCTTGCTGTAAAAGATTTGCCCCTGCTTTTCGGCAGCCCGCAGGGCTGCCATATTTGTAGCTTCCCCAACCAAAACAGAAAAACTCCATGGGAGCGACATCTTCCAGCAGGCATCTGCAATCTGCCGCACCGGCAAAGCTTGCCTTGCTTGTTGCGGCATTTTATACACAGATTCTGCCCCTAAACGCTACCAGCCCAACCTTCAGCCGAAATGTACAAAACATAGGTCAATTCGGATAGGCTAGCCGGAAGAAAGCCACGCCATTGCCTGGATTCATTGGGTTGGTGACGCTAACGACCGAGGCGGAACCGGGCACGGTAATCCAATTGGTGCCAAGGCCGCGGTTCAATAGATTGGTCTGCATTTGCAATTTCCAACCCCGATGATCCAACGGCCAATTAAACACCAGGTTGGACGAACCATTCCGGGCCCAGGTCAACCAGGGCGACGAGCTCAGGGTGGTCACGGTAACCGCCGT
>CAISVF010000025.1 GCA_903888765.1 uncultured Verrucomicrobia subdivision 3 bacterium
AAAAACGTCACGGAGTTGCGCCAAGCCATCGAAGCGTTCATCGCGGCTTACAATCCCAAGGCCAAACCGTTCAAGTGGCGCAAGCGGGAAGTCAAGGGATCGCAATTGCATAATACTTTCGTTAATTTATGCAATTAAGCACTAGCAATCATTATTTCAGTCAATTTTTGCGGCTGAATGGATGATTGCGGACTGCGGGGCATTTTTGAAGCGCATCGTTCAAGTGATTTTGGAGGAAGGCAAAGTGGTGCTTTGGCGTATTACCAGTTCGGCGGCCAGGCGCTTCGACAGACAGGCTTCGCCCCGGATCAAATTCATCAGCATTTCCACGGCGGCAATCCCTAGCCGGAATTTCGGCTGGCTTACCGTGGTTAGTGGTATCCGGTAAAACTCCGCTGTGAGAATGTTTCCGAAACCGGCCAGGGAGATTTCTTGCGGAATTTTGATCCCTTGCTGTAGTAAAGTTTCGGCGCAGCCGATGGCCACCAAATCGCTTACGGCCTGGATGGCGGTGGGCTGGCAGCCCTCATTGAGCATTTGCAATGCGGCCTTGGCTCCATCTTCAATGGTGCTGCCGGATTGAAAAACCAGCTTGTCATCCACTGGCAACCCGGCTTCGCGCAGCGCGCGGCGGTAGCCTTCAAAGCGCTCATGCGCCCAGGGTGCGGCAGGGGGGCCGGTAAAATAGGCGATTTTTTTGTGGCCGCTATCAATGAGATGTTTGGCGACTCGCTGGCTGGCGGCCAGTTCCTCAATTTCTACGGCGGGAAAAGTCTTGCAGAATGGCGCCGGCGAACCAAGTAGGACAGCAGGGGTTTTGCGTGCGCTAATTTCCTCATAAATGCGGGCCTTTGCCTCGAAGCGATAAACCGGCGTGATCAACAGGCCGTCCACGCGCCGTGAGAGCAATCGTCGCAGGCAGGCATCCTCGCGCTCCGGCATGTTTTGGGTCTGTGCGATGAGCGTGTCGTAACCGAGTTCACGTGCCCGGTCTTCAATGGCGAAAACCATTCGCGCATAAATCGGATTGGTTGAAGCCGGGATCACCAGTCCGAGCAGCTTCGTTGTTTTAGTGCGCAAACATTGGGCGCTGGAGTCGGGAACATAGCCCACTTGCTGGGCAATTCCTTTGATTTTGATACGGGTTGCTTCCGAAACGTCGGGCGCATCGCGTAGCGCCTTGGAGACGGTCATTACCGAAACGCCGGCCAGCTGGGCAATGTCTTTGAGTCGCACCATGATTAAAATGATGGGGGATAGGTTGTAAATACTGAAGCCGGAAAACCGGTTTGAATGCTTGATTTATCGGGAATCATGGTTGCTTTCGTGTTCCTTTCAAAGATAGGTGCCACGCCAGTGTAACTTACGGCGCAAGGCTTCCAAAAAGGAGCTGTCTGGCAAGTGAACCAGCCGCACTGAGCGGTGACTGCGGCGGATGGTTACTTCATCGCTTGCATCCAGTTTGCCCGCCAGTTGGCCATCCGCACTGACGATGGTGGCCGGTGAGGGGCTGACGGCTTTTATTTTCAGGGTGGAGGACAAAGGCAAAATGATGGACCGGTTGGATAGTGCGTGCGGACATATCGGGGTGAGGGTGAAAACTTCTGCCGTCGGCAAAACAATTGCCCCGCCGGCGGCCAGAGAATACGCCGTGGAGCCGGTGGGCGAACTCACGATCAAGCCATCGCAGCGATATCGCGTGATCGGTTCGCCATCCACGCTCACGTCCAGCGCGATCAGGCGGGAAACTGCGCCCCGGCTGATGACGATGTCATTGAGCGCGGTTGCCTCGATTTTTTCACCCTGGCCCAGTCCGCTGGCTTGAATGAGCGCGCGTGATTCGAAGCGGAATTCTCCGCGCCAGACCCGCTTCAATGCGGCCGGCAATTGGTCGGAGGGAACGCCGGTGAGAAAGCCGAGACCGCCCAGATTGATACCGAGCATGGGCGTATTGGAGCCGGCGATCTGCCGTGCGGTATGTAGCATGGTTCCGTCACCGCCGAAAACCAGGAGCAGGTCGCACATGCGGGCCAATGCGGCGGCATCCGGTTGGATGGAGCAATTAAGCCGGGAGCAGCGCGCGGTCGCGGTGTCGGTGAGGACTTCCCGGCCGGTGCGGCGGATGACTCGGGCCGCCGCGCGCACGCTCGCGGCGCACGCGGGTTTCTCCGGGTTACCGAGGAGGCCAATGCGCTGGAAATGTTCAGTGGTTATTTTCAATGAGCACTAAAAATTCTTTGTTGCCCGCCGGGCCGAGCAGGGGAGATTCAACCACACCGTGCCACACCAGGCCAGTCTGGGTATTAACGAAATTCAGTAATTCGGTGAGCACGCGTTCGTGCACCGCTGGATCGGTGATGACGCCGCGCCCTTTGTCCGCCTCCGCTTTGCCGGCCTCGAATTGCGGCTTGATGAGCGCGATGATTTTTCCATCGGCTTTCAGCAGGGGGGCGGCGGCGGGTAATATTTTTTTCAGTGAAATGAAGGAGCAATCGGCCACGGCCAGATCTGCCGGTGCGGGAAATTGCGATGGCTGAAGAAAACGGGCATTCGTTTTTTCCATCACGACCACGCGCGGATCGCTGCGGAGTTTCCAGGCTAACTGGCCTTGACCTACGTCCACCGCAAAAACCTTTTGTGCACCGCGCTGCAGAAGGCAATCGGTAAAGCCTCCGGTAGAGGCGCCGAGGTCAATCGCGGTGAAATCTTTTACCGCTAGCTGAAACCAATCCAATGCGTGTTCCAGTTTTTGTCCGCCGCGGCTGACAAATTTTTCGCCTGCATCTACTCTGATTGCGTCAACGGGTTTGACCCTGTCGCTTGGTTTGTGGGCGGGATGGCCGTTAACGCGCACCTGGCCAGCCAGAATGAGGCGCTTGGCCTTTTCCCGGCTGTTGCACAAAGCACGTTCCACCATCAGTTGATCCAGTCGAAGCATCACAAACGTGCTGCTAATGTAGGGCGAAGCGAAGTTTAAAACAATGCCCAATCCCGGCGGGTGGCCTTGCAGGGCTGCGGGCTAATTGCATTCGTTTGCCATCCTTGGTTTGCTGGTTAATAACATCTAGTTGATAAAGCGGGTGGATTTCGTCTTTAATCCCTGCAGTTGATTTCACCGACATTCCATCAAAGCCCCATCTTGGTATGAAAACGCCAGTTGCTGCCATCCGTCGTGAGATTGAAGTGCGCGAAGCCATTACATTTGCGCGGTTCATGGAATTGGCATTATATGATCCCGCTACGGGCTACTACGAAACCGGGCGTGATCGGGTAGGGTGTGCTGGTGATTTCATTACCAGCGTCAGCACCGGTGAAATGTTCGGGCAATTATTGGCTTTTCAGTTCGCCGACTGGCTTGCCGGATTGCCCAGGTTCCATGGCCGATTGTGCTTGATTGAGGCGGGTGCTCACGACGGGAAGCTGGCGTTGGACATTTTGCGCTGGCTTCAGCGTTGCCGTCCGGAGCTTTTTACGGAAATCGATTATTGGATTCTGGAGCCATCCATCTTTCGCCAGAGCTGGCAAAAAGAAACGTTGAAAGAATTTATTCCGCGTGTGGGTTGGTTTCTTGGTTTCGAGGATTTAAAGCTGAAAATTCCTGAATCCAAAATTACGGGCGTCATCTTTAGCAACGAACTGCTCGACGCTTTCCCTGTGCATCGCTATGGCTGGAGTGCCGGGGAGAGAAAATGGTTTGAGTGGGGGGTCCGTTGGGAGCGCGACCGGTTCACTTGGGCGCAGCTGAACCTATTATCTCCGATCTTGAGCGGATTGCCTGCGGACCTCCTGGCGGTTTTGCCCGATGGTTACTCCGTGGAAATCTCTCCCGCAGCGGAGCATTGGTGGCAGCAGGCTGCTGGCATTCTGTCGGATGGCAAATTGGTGGCAATTGATTATGGATTCACTTCCGCCGAACAGTTTTCCCCCGCCCGCATTCGTGGCACATTGCGTGCCTATCGCCAGCATCGGTTAAGCGATGATTTACTGGCCCATCCCGGGGATCAGGATTTGACTGCCCATGTCAATTTTTCCGCTATTCAAAAAGCGGGAGAGGATGCTGGCTTGGTCACTGAAGGGATTTGCACTCAGGCACAGTTTCTAACGCGCATTTTAGCCGCTGCCAGGAAAGAAAAATCCCTGGCTGATTTGACCGCCAGACAGGTTCGCCAATTTCAAACGCTGACGCACCCGGAACATTTTGGACGAGCCTTCCAGGCTTTGGTGCAATCCACCCCGGCTCGCGTGTCATAGTTGCCGCAGATATTGCTCCAGCCGCTGTGGTGATACCGGAACTGCCGTGCCGAGTTCTTGCGCGAAGACGGAGACTTTGTATTCCTCCAACATCCAGCGGAATTCATCCAGCCGCTGTCGCACTTCGCTGGACTTCACCGGACTTTGGTTGAGGGTTTTTAGTTTGGCCAGATAGGGTGCCAGGAGGAGTGCTCGTTCCTTGTCTTTACCCGGATTTAATTTTGCTCGCTCCATGCGAGTGGCGAGCGCTTTGAGATAGCGAGGTATGTGTGCGAGCTGCGCAAAGGGAATGATCTCCAGAAAGTTTGGCGGTATCAGCGCCTCAAGTTCGTCCGCCCATGGGTTTGTGGGCTTGACTGCATCCCTGGTGGCCACGTTTAACTGGCTCAAACTGGAAAGCGTTTTTGGTTTCACCGTCGCCAACACTGGCGACGACCCGCAGCGCAGCTGGATTTCCTTGTGGGCCTTTAGAATGAAACCGATCTGCTCCACCATTCGTGCGGCCAGGCCGGGTATTTGTAATCGTGTCTCTTGCACGGCCTTGCTGAAATTGGCTTCGGTCAGTGGGGTGAAAATTTTGGCGGGCAGCACGTGTCGCTTGAGGTTTTCCCATGCCATCTCTTGCAGTTGTTCGGGCGTGCATAGATTTGCCGCCAGCGCATCCCAGCGTTTCAAATCTCGCAAGTCGCGATGCAGCCACGCGAAATCTTTGGAAAGTTCCAGTTCAACCAGCCTTTGGATGCCTGCCAGGCTGGCACGCTGAGCCAATTCCTCGCTGCGCATCAGTCGCAGGCTTGCGAGGTTGCCTTCGCGAGGCAAACCCGGCCAGGCATAGATTGGTACCGGACCGTTTTCGCTCACGATGATGCGCGCGGGCAGGTCGCCAAAATTCCAGGTGGTCACGCTGCTGCGTTCCCACTGCTGTGCCGCGCGCGCCCATGCTGAATGGTCAGGCGCGGGTGTGGGTTTCGCCTGATCCAGTTTCTGGCGCAATTGCCCGAGATCGCGGCTCGTGCCGAGCGATTTTTGGTCGTTATCAATCACTTCAATGCGCGGGCGCAGATGAGCCGGCACCGCCTCGGTCCCCCATGTGTTCGGAGGAATGGTGACGCCGTAACGTTGCCGGATAAATTTTGCCAGATCCTGCGGCAATGAATCGCCGCCGGGGTGAAAGTCGCGTAATATTTCTTCGATTTTGGGCGGAAACGGCATCAGTTCGCGCCGGAGGCTTTTGGGGAGGGCTCGTAATAGTTCCTGGAGCAATCCTTCACGCAGGCCAGGCACGGACCATTCTACGGAGGCTTGGGAAACGGTTTGCGCCAGACTAAAACCCAGCTTGACCGTCACGCCATCTTGCTCTTCTCCGGGGGTGTAGGCATAGCTCAGGGCCACCGGCTGACCACCTAATGGCACGGCATCGGGAAACGCCTCGGCATCGAAGCTCAATTCTTTGCCGCCGGTGAGATCGCTTTCTTTGGCGCAGAGAAATTCCGGACCACCGCATTCCTGAATCAGCCGGTTGAGTTCCTGTACGGACGATGCGTGGGGAATACGCGCCGCATAAAAATCAAAAAGCGATTGGTCCAGGTTCGCGAGGTCATGGCGGCGGACGCGAGTCTGCCAGGTCTCGATTTTTTGCCGCACTTGGTGATTATGGGTAAGGAAGGAATATTGTGGGGGTAATTTTTGCTGGGTGCCAACGGTGTGGAATAGGCGCGTCTCGTCGTTGTCCTCTGCCTCGTCAATCGTGGCTTTTCGCCGCAGCGGCAGTAAATCATCCTCCACAAGCGCTGAACGAATAAAAATTTCTCTGGCTTCCGCCGGGTGAATGTTGCCATAGGCGACCTTTGCTTTGCGCACTTCGAGCCCGTAAAATGTTGTTTTCTCTTCGACTAGAACCTTGCCGGCCGTGACGCTCCAATGCGGATTCTGGTGCGTGGTTTTACAGAGATGCGGCGCCAGTTGGACGATCCACAGCGGGTCTATTCCTGCCAGCGTGCGGGCAAAAAGTTTGGAGGTCTCTACGATTTCACCCGCCATGAACCAAGGTGGCTGTTGCGTGCCCGGCGAGATGCTTCCGCGCGGGGAGGAGGGCAGGGGAGGCGCAGTTTTGCTTTTGGGGTGCCTTTCGTTCCGGTCAAAAAGTGCCGACCCGGGGAAGACGGTTAATTGTCGGTTGCCGGTGCCCTGATATTGGTTTCTCTCTTTGCGCAAGGCCACGTGGCTGAGCAGTCCGGTGAGGATGGATCGATGAATGGCTGCGTAATCGGCATTTATTTCGTTCAGTTTGAACCGGCCCAGATCCTCCAGTGCGCCGTGAAGTTGCGCATGCAAATCCTGCCACTCGCGCATGCGCAGATAGGAGAGAAAGTTCGCCTTGCAGAATTTTCGGCGCTGGCCTTGTGTCCGCAGTCGTTCCCATTTGTCGTGCACGGCTTCCCAGATCTTCAACAAAGTCAGAAAATCCGAATTTGGGTCCGAAAAGCGTTTGTGGGCAGCGCTCGCAGCCTCTATTTTGTCGAGCGGACGTTCGCGCGGATCTTGAATACTCAAACCGGTCGCGATGATGAGTAATTCCCGGGTGGCATGTTCATGTTGTGATTGCAGCAGCATGCGCCCGAGGGTTGGGTCAATCGGAAGGCGGGAGAGATCGTGGCCAAGCTGCGTGAGTTCCCGGGCGTCATCCAGTGCCCCCAATTCCTGCAACAACACATACCCGCCTTGAATCGCTGCGGGCGGGGGCGGGTTGACAAAGGGAAATGTCTCAATATCGCCCAGCCGGAAGGCCTTCATGCGCAGGATCACTTCGGCGAGGTTCGCTCGTTGAATTTCCGGCTGGGTGTATTGCTGCCGCCCGGCAAAATCTTCTTCTGAATACAGCCGGATGCATACCCCGTCCTGCACCCGGCCGCTGCGGCCTTTGCGCTGATTGGCGCTGCTTTGGGAAATGGGTTCTACCGGCAGCCGTTTGGTGCGTGTGCGTGGATTGTAGCGGCTGATGCGGGCCAGGCCGGAATCAATGACGTAGCGAATTCCCGGAATGGTCAGCGAGGTTTCTGCAATATTGGTGGCCACCACGATTTTTCGCCGCGTCATGGGCGCAAACACTCGCTGTTGGTCAGTTGAGCTTAATAGGCCAAATAGCGGAATGATTTCCGCCTCGCGTCCGAACCGGCCCTCCAGCAAATCACTCGTTTCCCGGATATCTCGCTCGCCGGGCATAAAGATCAGAATGTCCCCATTGCCCGGTTCGCATAAAGCCGTCTCCGCAGCTCTCACGGCGGCGTCCACGTAGGTTAAATCCCCGCGTTCCTCCGATTCCGCATCGAATGGCGCATAAATGACCTCCACGGGAAACAGCCGCCCGGAAACTTCAATGATCGGTGCGTTATCAAACGCTCGTGAAAACGTCTGTGTATCAATGGTGGCCGAGGTAATGATAAGCTTGAGGTCGTTCCGCTTGGCCAGCAGACCTTTCAGGTAGCCCAGCAGAAAATCAATGTTCAAGCTGCGCTCGTGCGCCTCATCCACAATGATGCAGTTGTAATCTGCCAGCAGTGGATCTCCCTGCGTTTCGGCCAGCAGAATGCCATCGGTCATCAGCTTAATGAAGGTGTCATTGCTGCTCCGGTCGTCGAAACGGATCGTGCAGCCGACTTCACGACCCCACTGAACCTTCAATTCCTCCGCGATGCGGCGAGAAATGGAAAGTGCCGCCACGCGTCGTGGTTGGGTGCAGCCGATTTTGGCTTCAATCCCCAGTCCGGCTTCGAGGCACATTTTGGGAATTTGGGTGGTTTTGCCGGAACCGGTTTCACCGGCGATAACCACAACCTGATGAGCCCGGATGGCCGCAACGATGTCATCTTTTCGCGCTGTGATGGGCAGGTCCGGTGGATAATATACCGACGGTACCTGCAACCGGCGTTGCTCTCGCCGGGCCACCGAAGCCCGTATTTCTACCAGCAACCGGTTTAAAATGGAGTCTTGTGCCGCAGGATGATGTTGATCACGCAAAAGCCTGACCATCCGGCTCCCCAAATGCACCCAATCGGCCAACATGGCTTGGGGCAGGAGTTTTCGAATCTCATCAATGCGGATGTCCTTCATGCGCGAGTTCTCGATTCTATCGAACCCATCGCTCCACGCAAATCCCTACTTCCCTACCGTGGATGACATTGGTCTGCCAACTCAGTCACGTTCCCGGAACCCTCGACCTGGAAAAATCACCCTGATTCGTGGTCCCGAAGATTTTAGATGTCAGCCGGTATCTGGCGGTTTCATGGTTTATCTGGTTCCTTCCCTGGTTTATTTTCCCTGCACATGAAAATCATTTCCTGGAACGTGAACGGCCTGCGCGCCGTGCTGAAGAAAAACTTTCTGGAGTTTCTCGACGCCGAGAAGCCTGACATTCTCTGTTTGCAGGAAACCAAATGCATGCCGGATCAGGTCGAGCAACTCTGGTCGCAGTCTTATACGACCTATTGGAATTGCGCCGAAAAAAAAGGCTACTCTGGCACCGCGATCTTCACGAAGCCTCGTCCGCTCAAGGTGACGCCGCACATCGGTATTGCCGAGCACGACCAGGAGGGCCGGGTGCTGACGGCCGAGTATCCGGATTTCTTTCTCGTTAACGTCTATACTCCCAATTCCAAGCGCGAACTGGAGCGTCTGCCGTATCGGCAGGTATGGGATGCCGAATTTTTGAAATATCTCAAGAAACTGGAAAAGAAAAAGCCCGTAATTTTCTGCGGTGACCTTAATGTCGCCCACACAGAAATCGACCTTGCAAATCCCAAGGCGAATGTCCGCAACCACGGCTTCACCATCGAGGAGAGGAATGGTTTTAGCGCGTTGGTGGCGGCCGGCTTTGTGGACACTTTTCGCGAATTTGAAAAAAGGGGCGGGCATTACACCTGGTGGAGCCCGATGAGCGGCGCGCGCGCCCGGAACGTGGGTTGGCGCATCGACTATTTTCTGCTCTCCGCATCGCTCCGCCCGCGCCTTCAGCTAGCTTACATCCGTGCCGAAGTGCCGGGCAGCGATCACTGCCCGGTGGGGATTGAAATTCGCTGATTATTTCTCCACTTCGCGGCGGGAAAGCCATTCCATACCGAGTTCATTAAGGGTTTTGGCCTTGAGAATACGTTCGGCGAGCGGGAAGACAATGCGTTCTTCCTTGTCAAAATGTTTGCGCGAGGCGGCGATGGCGTTCAGCAGGATTTTCTTGGCCTCCCGGAGTGTCCTGGCTTTTTGCACTTTGGCGAGCGTTGCCTCAATGTGTTCGTGCTCCGCATGAAAGGTCTCCTGTTGCCCCATCTGGTCAAAGTACGGTTCGAGCGGTTCAATGAACAGGTCATCCTCGGTTTGGGAATGTGGTGCATGCACCTTTTCCACCACGGCGGCAAGCGCCTTTACCTCGGCTAGCGTCTTGAGGCGTGGAGCTACGGCCTCAATGTGGTCAAACAGGTTGTGAAACACCGCATGTTCCGCGCGCAATACGTCTGTTATTTTCATAATTAAAAAGTTGTCTTTCCAATACCCCACCGCCGCCCGTTCCGCCATCACAATCTTTCTTCGCTTGCGCCTTTTCCCCATCCTTAGCAGCAATGACCGGAAGCGACTTGCGGTGTTACCGAATCAAAAGCCAATCGTGATGGCATCGGTTTCGGGCGTTTTCAGCAGGCTTGCCGCCGGGCGGTGACGGCGATTGGCGTCTGTAAACTTTCCGCGCCGCCTATGAATCCACTGAAACCATTCGAGATGATCATGGACCGCCCGTTCCTGTTCGCCATCGTGGACGCACGCAGCGAAATGATTTTGTTCATGGGCGCGGTGAACGCTCTGTGACGCTGCGCTTCTACAATTCAACTCTGGTAATTCTCCATTCCCGCCCCCGAGCAAACCGGATTGCGATCCTCAATGCCTTTTTCACCCCGTTGACGTGCGGTTGATAATGGTTCGTAGGTAATAAGTTTTGTCAGTTGGGCGGGGTGCGCTAAAATTTTTTGTCACCTTCTTTGCCCGTAGCCAGACATACACGGTGATATGACGAATACCCTGGATACTATCAGTGACGCTGTGTTGGTGGCGGACTGCCTTGCCGGCCAGCGTGAGGCGTTCGGCCAGATTGTCGCGCGTTATCAAACCCTCATCTGCTCGCTGGCCTACAGCCGCACCGGCAGTTTGAGCCAGAGCGAGGATCTGGCGCAGGAAACGTTTATTGCCGCCTGGAAACAGCTGGCGCACTTGCGCGAGCCGGAGAAGTTGCGCTCGTGGCTTTGCGGTATCGCCCGCAATCTCATCTGCGACGCGCTGAAAAGGCAGGGGCGTGAGCCCAGCCACGCCGCCGAGACCCTGGACGCCGCCGGCGAATCCTCCGCGCCGGAATTGCCGCCGCACGACCTCGCGGTCAGCAAGGAAGAGGAGGCGATTTTGTGGCGGGCTGTGGAACGCGTGCCGGAAACTTATCGTGAAGCCTTGGTTTTATTTTATCGCGAGCATCAATCTGTCGAGGCGGTGGCCACCCATTTGGAATTAAGTGAGGACGCGGTGAAACAGCGGCTGTCGCGCGGCAGAAAATTATTGCAGGAGCAGGTAGTGGCATTCGTGGAAGGCACGCTGGCCCGGACCAATCCGGGGCAGGCTTTTACGCTCGCTGTGCTCGCGGCGCTGCCGCTTACGCTCGGGGCCACGGTCAAGGCGGCGACGCTCGGGGTCGCTGCCAAGGGTGGTGTGGCAATGACCGGAAAAGGGGTCGCCGGTGTGGTGTTGGGTTCGTTAAGCTGGCTGGTGGGGCCGGTGATCGGTGTCACCTGCGGCCTGCTGGGTTTCCGCAACAGTCTCAAGTCCGCCGGGACGCCGCGCGAACGGGCCTTTCTTGTGCGCCAATCCAAAATCACCGTCGCTGCGATTTTGGTTTTTACCCTGTGTCTCGTGGCCTTTAATTTTATCCCGCCAGCCGTCTGGAGAAATCACGCCGTCCTGCTCATTTCGCTGGGGCTGGGCGTCACGTTGATTTTTGTCGCTTTTGTTTTTTTCCTGTCGTGGCGTTTCAATCGGCGGTTCGCCGAAATCCGGAGGGAGGAAGAGCTGGTTCATCCCGAAATCCTGCAGGACCGGCGGCCTGCGGGTTTATCGTTTACCGTGCCATGGGAGTATCGTAGTCGCACAACTTTTCTAGGCCTGCCGTTGGTGCATTGTCGCGGCGGCAGACATCCGGGAGAAAAATCGAAGCCAGCTATCGGCTGGATCGCCTTTGGCGAAGTGGCCTATGGAATCCTGTTTGCCAGCGGCGGCGTGGCGGTGGGCGGTATCAGCACCGGCGGCCTTTGTTTTGGCGTCGTTTCCATTGGCGGTGTCGGCGTCGGCCTGTTGGCTTTTGGCGGCATGGCGTTGGGGGCGGTAGCCATGGGTGGCGCCGCCATTGGCTGGATTGCCGGGGGTGGCATAGCTGTTGCTTGGCACGTTGCCTTGGGCGGCATGGTTGTTGCACATGAGCTGGCCTTGGGCGGATCGGCCATGGCGGCTCATGCCAATGACGAGGCGGCGAGAGGTTTTTTCCTGCGGCATCGCTGGCTGGATATCACGCGGCCTGGTTCCAACGCTGTGTTTTGGTTACTGTGTTTCGGGCCGATGCTTTTTCAGATGCTCTTTTGGAACTGGTGGCGGCGGAAGATGCTGAAATATGGCAACTTTGAAACCCAGTCGATAAAACAAAATCGTCCGAGCTGAGCCAGGGGCGGCGAGAGGTCGCACGAGCGGAGTAGTTCCTCTCAACTGCGCCCAACTCCCCACGGAATACCGCACTCCGCAGAA
Organism: uncultured Verrucomicrobia subdivision 3 bacterium; assembly: GCA_903888765.1. Lineage (GTDB taxonomy): Bacteria > Verrucomicrobiota > Verrucomicrobiia > Limisphaerales > UBA11358 > UBA11358. The sequence continues at coordinate 12,070 of CAISVF010000025.1, forward strand.
CTTTTCGACCGACTTATAGTACGATGAATTCGTGCCGTAGCTCCGCATTGTCGCAATGTATAATTGCCACGCTGCGTTCCGCGCCAAACCTGGGCTTGCCGGCATAACCGGGATTGAAATAGAAAACCCCATTGATCACCTGGGCGAAACGCTTATGGGTATGCCCAAAGACCACGGCTTGAGGTCGCTCGGTTTGGATGAAGTCTTGGAGGGGATCGGTCAGCGCCAAGGGGTTAACGATATGCTGAACGAGAAATTTTTTCTGCGCCAGCAAGACCGTTTCCGTAAGGCGATACCCGAGTTCATCATCGCAATTTCCGAGCACGGCGGTTACCGGCGCGATGAATTGCAGTTCCAATATAATCGTGGCGTAACCGATGTCGCCCGCGTGGAGGATATGGTCCACCCCGGAGAAAATTTTTTCAACGCGTGGGTCCAAAAAACCATGCGTGTCAGAAATGATTCCGATTTTCATAGGAATGGTTTAAATAGCATGGGTCAGCGGGATCTGCCCGAGGGCGCAGGGCGGCAGGGCCCGCACCATTCTGCCAACAAAGGCCGGTTGGCACAACTCCTGCCAAGTTTTTCCGGCTGACGAGCTGCGGATAATTCTGGTGGCCGTTCCGCGAGGCCGGAAGGAACTTGCGTCAGGTAAATGACAGGAGATAGGTTTCATGCCTTAGCTTCTTCTGGTTCAGTTTCAGTTTCCCCATCCGTGGTGGGTTCGCGAGCTCCGGCGGTCTTATCAGCGGGCGACTCGGCGGTGAGTTTTTCCGATGCGACGAAGAGGGCGGTGAATAGTCCGCCACTCAGGAAAGTGTTGCGGAACATCTCCCAAGTCGTCGGATGCCAATCGGGTCGCCCGGTGGTTAGCGCCTGAATCCAGCCGGCGATGGTTTTGGCATAGGCCGCGTCTTGCCACCACGATAAAGTGTTCGTCACCAGGTAAAAAATCAAAGCACCAGCGAGTCCGCCCGCTAGCAGCCGCAGAATGGAAGCCTTGGGCCCGAACCATTTACCCAGCCCGATGAGCACCGCATAGATGGCGTAATTCACCAATAAATAACTTTCTACGGGCGGAGCGTGGTAATAAAAGATATTAAGGCCCACATCGGTGGCTAGCATGGTGGTAAAAGGCAGCCACCAGGCGAGTGCCCCGCCAAAATAAACGCCTGCACAGAAGAAAAACGCGTAAGCCGCGCTGAAATTTGACGGCAACAGTCCGGGTATTCGTGACAAAGCAAAGATTGTCACAAAGATTGCGGGTAACAGCAATTTACCTTTGTTCAAGGACATGACAAGTCAGGCTCTGGGACGTAAGCACCCATGGCACCAGTAGCCGAGCCATGTTTGTCCAACCCGTGTGATTGTCTGGATACGGTTTAGACACAAAAAATGGTCAGTTTCCGGGGGCCATGCGCTCCCAGAACGAGAATGCGCTCAATGTCCCCGGTACGGCTGGGGCCGGTGATAAACGAGATCATGCTGGGAAAATCGGGCGCGTATTTTTGCTGCAGCAAGGCAAATGCCGCCGGCAGATCCGCCGTGAGTTGTTCGCGCCGGGCGAGGACAACATGATGCGGTGGCAGTACGGATAAAGCCCGCCCGCCGGCGCTGCGGTTCGTCACGAGCACTCCGCCAGTCTGGGCGATAAGTGCGTCGCATTCGGTAATGCCCACGTCGCATTGTTCCAGCGTCTGCACATCATAACCGCGATCGGTCAACAGCACCGGCAAGCCGAGAGCTTGGCAGGCCAAGTCGCTGATTTCGCCCCGGTGACTGGCCACGCGCTGCCAATGCTCCTGGTCGCGGAGTCTGGTCAGCGCAGATTTCAAATCTTCGCGGCTGGCAAGCAACTGAAAATCCGCCTTGAGGTCGGCGGCGTTTCTGGCAAACAAATCAAATTGCTCCGCCTCACTAGCACCGACCGAAGGTAGCCAGGCGCGCGCCTGATTGGTGGACGCCCCGGCGAGGGCAGGGGAAGGTTCACCTTCATGGGCACCAGGCATGGTCGCTTTGGTCTGCAAAGCTTCGCGGATACGGCCTAAGATTTTTTCCCGTTCAGTCATGTTTTTAATATTTCATCGTACGCTTCATCTCGGCCCATTGGCGGGCCAATGAGCGTAACATCCCTGGGATTCGTTCATTGACGGTTCCTCCACCAGTCTTTGAAAGATTCCCGCGGCTGCGGCGGCAAGTCGCGCGTTTTCGTCCACGCTCTGGCTGGATCGAGCGGGGAACCTTTCACCAGGCGTTGCCAGGGTTGCGTCAGCCAGCCGATTTTTTTGGCGAGCGACCAGAATGCCGGTTCGTTGGCCACGATCCCAAAGATCTGGAAGGCAAGCCGTTCGAAAAATGCCGGTTCGGCTGCGGAGGCATTCCGCCGGTTCTGCAAAAGATGGTGGTGCAGATCTATTTTCACCGGACAAGCCTCAGTGCAGGCACCGCAGAGCGACGAGGCCTTGGAAAGGTGTTTCCATTCCTGTAAACCGCGCAGATGCGGGGTGATGACCGACCCCACCGGTCCGCTGTAAGTGGTGCCGTAAGTGTGGCCGCCCACATTGCGGAAAATGGGACAAACGTTTAGACAGGCTCCGCAGCGGATGCAATGCAGGGCATCACGCTGCTCGGCGTCGGCGAGGAGTTCTGTACGCCGGTTATCGAGCAGGACCACGTGCCACTCCTCCGGACCATCGCATTCGCCGGGTTGGCGCGGGCCGGAATACATGGTGTTATAGCAAGTCATTGGCTGGCCGGCACCGGCAGTGGCCAGCATTGGCAGAAACAGGGCAAGATCGGCAAAGCGCGGCAGCACTTTTTCAATGCCAATGAGGGTGATCATCGTTTTGGGCAAAGCGGCCGTGAGCCGGGCGTTGCCCTCGTTTTCTGTGATGGAAATCATGCCGGTTTCGGCAATGGCAAAGTTGGCACCAGTGAAGCCGACATCTGCAGTGATATATTTCTGCCGCATCACCCGGCGGGCGACCATGGTCAAATCCTCCGGAGTGTCCGATGGCGCGTCGCCCAGTTCGCGCTGAAACAAATCCTTGATCTCACCGCGCGTCAGATGCATCGAGGGGAAAACGATGTGATAGGGCGGCTCGTGCCGGAGCTGCACAATGAATTCGCCCAGGTCGGATTCGACCACTGTGAAGCCCTCCTTCTCCAGCGCGTGGTTCAAGTGGATTTCCTCGCTCGTCATCGCCTTGGATTTGATGATCGAGCGCGCCTGCTTGTCGCGCAGGATCTGCGCAATGATTTCGCGCGCCTGTTCGCCGTTACTAGCCCAATGAACCTTGGTTCCGCGGGCTTCGAGCTTGGCGACAAGCGCCTTCAGATGGGTGTCCAGATGATTAACGGCTTCCCACTTGGTTACGGCGGCAGCCTGGCGGGCGGATTCCCAGCTTTGAAAAGCCGCCTTGCGTTTGTCCCGCACAATCTCATAACCGCGCAAGGCGGTGCGGATGACTTGCCGATGACGCAAATCACCCGCTTTTTCTGTGGCCCGCGTTTTAAAATCAGAGACGAAAGAGTTCATGCCGGGAAATTCCTGCTTACCGATTGCTTCACCACAGCGTGTAGAACCAGCTTATGTCCTCCCAGCGTCATCCCGGTAAGGAGGAGGATTGACTGGTCCGGCGCTACGGCAGAGGGACAAACCAGCAGGTCGCGATTTTTCAGGGTGTCCATCTGTGGTTAAAGCTATTCATTTGTGGTTTAGCACTTCGGCCAGACTGATGGTTTTGGTCGGCTTGCCTTGTCGCGAAAGCAATCCTTGGATGTGCATCAGACAGCTCGAATCGCTCGAAACGATATAGTCCGCCCCCGTCTCCGCCGCACTGGAACATTTCACCTCTCCCATGGCTGTGGAGATCATCGGAAACTTGGCCGAGAAAGTGCCACCGAAGCCGCAACATGAGATTTCCGTCATCTCGACCAGTTCCAGTCCCTGCACCTGCGCGAGCAGGGCGCGCGGTTGTTTGTGTATCCCGAGTTCGCGCAGGCCATGGCAGCCGTCGTGGAAAGTGACTTTATGGGGGAATTTTGCCCCCAGTTGGGTTACGCCGAGTTGGCTGACGAGAAAATCGGAGAACTCCCAGGTTCTCCCGGCCACTTGCCGGGCGAGAGCCGCGTGCCGGGTGCCGGCGAAAAGTTCGGGATAGAACTTCTTGACCATCGCGCCGCAGGAGCCGGAACCAATCACCACTGCCTCGGCGTCCGCCAGCTTTTCCAATACCGGCAGGGCGATGGTGCGAGCTTCGGCGTAATAGCCGGAGTTGAATGCCGGCTGCCCGCAGCAGGCGATTTCCTCGGGACAGAGCACCCGGTGGCCGAGGCCTTCGAGGATCTCCACCATGCTGATACCGGCGCGCGGATATAGCGCGTCCACAAAGCACGGTATGAAAAGAGTGATGATCATGCGATTACTGGCGACCATTTTCGACTGCAACGGCCTTTGTGTCATTAAAAAAATCTTTGTTGGCGCGCACGAGCTTGCGAGAATGAACCGATGGATGCTAATAAGAAATTTCGTCTGGGAGTACTCGGCTCTGGCAAGGGGTCCAACTTTGTCGCGATTGCAGAGGCCGTGGCGACCGGAAAAATTCCGGCGGAAATCGCCGTGGTCTTGAGCGACGTCGCGGATGCGGGGATTCTTGCCCATGCGCGGGAAAGGAACATCCCGGCGCAGTTCATCACGCCGGGGCAGTTCCGCACCAAGCTGGACGAGAATGCCGAATGCGCGTTTGTTGCCGCACTACAAGCTGCCCAGGTGGACTTGATTGTGCTGGCGGGTTTCATGCGGGTGCTGAAAGGCGATTTTCTCCGCGCCTTTGCCGGGCGCATGGTGAACATTCATCCGTCCTTGCTGCCATGTTTTCCTGGTTTGCAGGCCTGGAAACAGGCGCTGGATCACGGGGTCAAAGTAGCGGGTTGTACGGTGCATTTTGTGGATGCCGGCGTGGATTCCGGTGCCATCATCGGCCAGACGGCCGTGCCGGTTCTGGATCAAGACACGCCGGAAACCTTGCACCAGCGCATCCATGCGGCGGAACACGAACTTTATCCCCACTGCCTGGCGGCGCTCGCCCGCCGGGAAATTTCGGTCAATGGCCGTCGTGTTCTCTGGCATTAGTTTTCGTCGCTTTCGCAACGGTTTTTCACTGAATTTCGCCCTTCATCGCCTCGGCGTAGGGTTTGCCGTCCAGTAAAACTTCCTTGATGCTGGCGCGACCGGACTTGGTCACGACCACCAGGGCGGTCAATTTGCCGTGGGGATTGCCGGTGCCTTCGGCCACAAAATATTTCTCGATGCCGTACTCGACTGTGAGAGCATCCCCCGCCATGCGCCATTGACCTGCCGTTTTGCCGCTCAGCACCACTTCGTTGTTCGCGGGCGGAAAATATTTTATGGCGGCGCGGGTGGCTTCCCAAAATTGATTTGTCCCGGTCTGGGCGAGGGCGACAAATATTCGAGTGCCAGCCGGCGGATTGGTGTTCACCGGTCCGGAAAATAATTTCACCGGCAGGTGGTTGATTTTGTAATTCAACCGCACAAAATCCCCGCGTAACAAATCACGCGGGTCCACCGGCTGGATTTCGAGCAATACGGTACGGCCGACGCGCAGAATGTTTTCCTGCTGCAGAACTGTGCCCAGCAGCCAGCTCGTCTGCAGCGCCAGCACCATCATGAATAACTTGAGTTTCATACAGCCTCCTTGGCGGGGGATGATTTTATCTGCTGCATCAGCTGGCGGCGTTGGCTTTCCAGATAAACCCCAAACAAAATGAGGAACACGCCGGTCAGGAGAAACATCATGCCCGTGAACGCCATCGTACCAAACAAGCCGAAATACGCGGAAATCAAGTCTAACCCGATAACCGCCACGCCCAGATTTACCAAAAAGCGCGAGCGTTCCTGCAAGGCAACCTGGATTTGCAGCAGGCACAAAATAAACAAGGCGATACTGGCCACCGCGTTGACGGCATCAAAATGCCCGCCCCAATGCCAGCCTTGATTGCGCGGGACATAATAAGCCAACAGGATCAAGCCCGCCGCCGCCGCCAGCGAGCCTGCCCAAGTCATGCGCCATTGTCTGGTAAGCGAGGAAACATTCCGCACACCCGAAACAATGCTCAAAGTGCCGGTGGCCGCGAGCAGCGGTAACAGCCACCAGGAAAATTTCGACTCGGAGCGAGACCAACTCAAAATCCCTGCCCACGTCAGCGGATAGCCAAACAGCAGCAGGCCGAGCAGGCCCAGTTTTTCGGCAACCGGAGCAAATCCATCAAATCGCGTCCGCCGCAGCCAGTAGCCAGCGCCTAGAAAGTTCAAGCCCAGCAAGGCATAGGCCAGTATTTGATACTGGTTGCTAAAATATAGCCAACTGTCACTGGCATTCAATTCGCAGCCAAACCACACCGACAAGGCGGTGAGAAAGAGGACAAATTGCGCCTTGGAACATAACAGCCAAGGTAGTGCCATGATGCCCAGCAGCCAGAGGAGAAAGGCGTTGGGCGCGCGGGATTCGAGATGATAAATCTGGCCAGTCAGGGCAATATTGGCCAGGAAAAGAGCAGAGCCGATAAAGTACAGAGCCTCGCCTGTTTTTGGGTGAATTTTCTGTTTTTCACGCAACCACCAGCCAGTTCCGTGCGCACCCAGCATAAGCGCCAGGCCCGTGGTGATTTTTACCGCAGCGGGGATTTCATTCCAGTTCGCGGAAATAAGCAGGGCAAAGCCTGCCACTATCAACACCGCACCGATAAAAGAAATGATGACCAGAAACCGGCTGGCTTGCTCCTTCAGTCCAAAGTGGAAAATAATCTGGTCGCGTTGTTCATCGGTGATGAGGCCAGCCTCATGGATTCTATGGATGTCGTCGAATTTCATGGTTGTATTTGAGTTCGTGCGAGTGTGACCCGGACATTCAAGAATAGGATGCCTCCGACGGCAAGTTTTCCTCGCGACGCGCGCGTCGCCCAAAATGGGGTAAAGTTTTAAGCTTCCGCTTGAAATTGGCCCGGCGCAGGCGGGTTTCGTCGGTGGAATAGAGCTGTTTTACCAGGTCGAGAAAACCGGCTTGCAACTCCGCCACCGTCATATTCTTGGGTTGAAAGTTAATATCAAACAACGTGCATAGTTCCCATGCCTGATCACGCAGGATCCGCCCTTCCTGTTTCAAACGGGAATAAAGCGGGGTGCCGGGAAAGGGGGTTAGAAATGTCACCTGCACCTCGTATAGTCCGGACTGTCGCACAAATTGCAGCACGTCAGGAAAGACATCCCGCGTGTCCCCATCCAGGCCTAGAATGAAACAGCCATTGACGGTAATACCGTAAGACTGGATTTTTTCGATCGCCGCCAGGTAGCGGTCCTGTTGCTGTAATTTCCAATTATTTTTAAGTTCCAGTCCATAAAGACTGGTCCGGCCCGGACTTTCGAGGCCGATCAACACCTGCTGGCAGCCGGCATCCCGGATGAGTGCGAGGAGTTCGTCATCGTCCGCCACCCGGACATCGGCTTCGGTAAACCAGCGGACCTCTTCCCGGGCAAGTTCGCGCAGCAGTTTTTTATAGTGTTCACGGTGAGCAAAGGTGTTGTCATCCGCAAACTCGATGAAAGGTTTGGGCCAGATTTCTTTGATGGCGCGGATTTCGGCCATTATTTTTTCCACCGGCTTTACCTTGTAGCGAGGCGTCAGCAAAATGGAACTGGCACAAAACTCGCATTTGTGGGGACAGCCCCGACTGGTCTGGACCGTGAGACGATTGTATTTCTCCGGATTAAGTAAATCAAAGCGCGGCATCGGTGCGTTGGCCAGATCAAACTCGCGGTTGGTTACATAAAACGGCTTCAAGGTGCCGCTCTCGAAGTCCGCCAGCAATTCGGGCCAAAGCAATTCTCCTTCACCAATCACCACGCTGGTGCAATGTTCCTTCGCCATTTCACGCAAAGACGAAACCGTGATTCCGCCCATGACCACCGGAATGCCCTGGCTGCGGTAATAATCTGACACTTTGCAAGCCTCGTAAAATTGGGCGGTAAACGTGCTGATGGCCACGAGATCGAAATCCCTGGGCAACTCGGGCAGGCTTTTCAGGTCGGCGATTTCATGGTATCCAACATGAAATTGTGCCGGCGTCAGACCGGCGAGGGTCAGGAGACCCAAACTCGGCAGAGAAGCAATGATTTTATTGCGGTCCACGAAGCCGGGCAAAGTGAGCCCTAGCTGGGTCAATTCCGCGTTATGGGCGCGAACACCGCTCATGGCGAGAAAGCCAATGCGCTTTTTGGGGTTCATAATTTTACCAGTTCCTTTAAAATTAAAAGGCCACCCGTGATGAGGCTGGCCACGGGCACCGAAAAAATCAGGCGGGCCTGGGGCCAATTAGCCATGATGGCGCAGCATAACGGCATGGTGACGGCCCCGATCATGAAGGCCCAGGACGCCACATAAAGTCCCGTTCCCGCCAACAAGTAATGTTTCACGGTCAGGCAAAATAATAAATTCAGCACGCCCAGCCCGAAGAAGGAAATGTGGCCGAGCCGGTACATCCGCCGGCGAAAACTCCCGTAACCACCCAGCCAATGCTCGTCATGGAAGAAAAGCCCCAGCAGCATACCGGAGACAAACCCCAGCAGAATCCATAGCCAGGCTAAAAGTAAGTTCGGTTGTATATTCATAGCATGCTTCGGTTTTACTTGGGTCCGACTGCTGCGTCAGCGAGTTTTCGCAGCAGGCTGGCGCTTAACTCCCCGGCCAACTCGTCACCGGCGGCGACCCGCATTTCGGCAGCCTTGCCGCCGGCGAGGAGATTAGGGGTCGGCACCGAGCGACGGCATTCGGCGCTGATCAGAAAAACCGGGCGTCCGGTGGCAGCCTCAATCAAAGTGCCCGCGGCCCGGCCTTGCAGGTTTACTTTTCCGCCGGGAATAATTTCGGCGCCCACAAAAGTACAGTAGAACAGGGAAAGCGCATTTTGCTTTACCCAGGTTTCCACGCTATGCCCGAAAATAAAAACATAGTCCGCTCCCCCGGCTTGCGCGAGATGGCAGACGGATTTTATCTCGTTGACATAGTTTGCATCCGGCGATTTCTCGACGCTATGGCCGGATTGGTTTTCCAGATGGTCCGGCAAGGGCAAGC
>CAISVF010000026.1 GCA_903888765.1 uncultured Verrucomicrobia subdivision 3 bacterium
AATGTTTGTTATATTTAATTCCAATATGGCTTTGGCCATCAGGATAGTATCTTCTGGTAAACATGGATGTACTCGGCAACGGTCTGGTTCCATGAAAAATCTGCTTTCATCGCCGTCTTACGAAAATGCCGGATCAAATCAGGATGCTCATAAATTGCGATCGATTTGCGAATGGCTTTCGCCAAAGCTCGCGACGTGTATTCATAAAATTTGACACCGTTGGCTTTGGCTGGATTTTCGTTGAAATCAATCACGCTATCATCCAATCCACCGGTAGCGCGAACAATGGGAATGGTGCCATAGCGCAAACTGTACATCTGGTTAAGCCCGCACGGTTCAAATCGGGAGGGCATTAGAAAAAAATCACAACCGGCTTCAATCCGGTGCGACAAAGCTTCATTGTAGCCAAATTGCACAGCTACTTTTCCCGGGAACCTCGCGGCCAATTCGCGGTAGCCTTTTTCATATTCCGGCGAGCCGCTGCCCAGTTGCACAAACTGGATATTGGTGTTCAGCATTTCTTCCAGCGCACCCAACTGGATGTCCACTCCTTTTTGCTCGGCCAGACGCGAAATCGTGCCAAACAGCGGAATCTTTTCATCGACGGGCAGACCGACCAACCGCTGCAATTCAGCTTTATTCACCGCTTTGCCAGCCATCCGCGCATGCGAGTAGGTTTTAAAAAGATATGGGTTTTTGGTGGTATTCCATTCGGCATAATCAACGCCATTGAGGATACCGGTCAGCTTGGCGTGATTTTGGCGCAAAACCCCATCCAGTCCGCAGCCGAGTTCCTCGGTGGTAATCTCCCGGGCATATCGTGGGCTGACGGTGGTGATGGAGTCGGCAAAGACGATGCCGCCCTTCAAGCAATTCAACATGCCAAAATATTCAGTGCCCACCCCGTCGGGTGCATAAAAATCCGCCGGCAGATTGGTCAAGGCAAAAGCCTCCTCGGGAAAAACGCCCTGATAAGCCAGATTATGAATGGTGAGACAGGTGGCCGGGGCATTCCCCCACCCGGCCCGTTTTTGCTGCAAAATCAGCGCCGGCACCAAGGCCGCCTGCCAGTCGTGCAGATGGACCACCTCCGGCCGCCAGGGCAGATAGCGGGCCAGATTAACCACACATTTGGAGAAAAAAATAAAACGCTCGCCATTATCAGCGTAACTGAGGTGATTTTCCTGATAAATTCCCGCGCGGTCAAAATAGCCGGGGTGATCAATGAAATAGATTTTGGCCTCTCCCGGACGCGCCAGCTCCCACAATTCAGCCGGCACGGTCTGCGCGCCAAGCGGTAAATCAAAATGCCAATCCACCCGGCGCAGGGCGGGAAATCTATTTTGAATGCCACGATAGAGCGGCGTGACAATTGCCGCCTCCTCACCGGCATTGACCAGCGCCCGGCCCAAGGCCCCCACCATGTCTGCCAAGCCGCCCGTTTTTGAGAAGGGAAAAACTTCGCTGCTGGCGAGCAGGATTTTCATGTATCGTCAGGCGGTAATGCGGGCGGTTTTCAAATACGGCTGGAGCGCCTCGGGAATTTGCACGCTGCCATCAGCTTGCTGATGGGTTTCCACCAGGGCGACAAATAATCTGGCCAGCGCCGTGCCGCTGCCATTGAGGATGTGGGGAAACTTGTTGTCGCCAGTTTCGGTTTTAAACCGCATATTCATCCGGCGCGACTGAAAATCCTCGCAATTGGAACAACTGGAAACCTCAAGATAGCTCCCCTGCCCTGGCGCCCAAACCTCGATGTCGTAAGTCTTGGCGCTGCCAAAACCCATGTCCCCCGTGCAGAGCAAAATCACCCGGTAATGAAGTCCCAGCAATTGCAAAACTTTTTCCGCGTTGGCGACCATGGTTTCCAATTCGTCATAACTTTGCTCCGGTTTGACAATTTTGATCAATTCCACCTTGTCAAATTGATGCACGCGAATCATGCCCCGGGTACCGACACCTGCGGCCCCCGCTTCGCCGCGAAAACACGGAGTATAGGCGCAATATTTTATGGGCAGCTCTTTTTCCGGCAGGATTTCCTCCCGATGAATATTCGCCACGGGAGTTTCGGCAGTCGGCACGAGATACAATTTGCCGAGATTTTTCGCATCATCCCCTTCAGCGACACCATAATATTGATCTTTGAATTTCGGGAATTGTCCCACGCCGACCAGACACTGTTCACCCACCATCAGAGGCGGCGACACTTCGGTGTATTCGTGTTGCGTAATGTGGAGGTCGAGGAGGAATTGGATCAGTGCCCGCTCCAGCCGTGCGCCCCAATTGGTGTAGAGCAAAAAACCGCTGCCCGAAAGTTTGGCTGCCCGGGCAAAGTCCACCAGCTTGAGGGACTCACATAATTCGACATGGGACCTGGGCTTGAAGGCAAACTCCATTTTGGATCCGAAAACGCGGATTTCCGGATTATCATCGGCGCTTTTTCCCAGCGCCACGGATTCGTGCGGCAGATTGGGCAATTGCAGCATCAGCGCATCGCGCGCGCCTTCGGCCTCGGCCGATTGCTTGTCCAGCGCCGCAATCTGGTCTCCCAGATTTTTCGTTTCGGCCTTTTTCGCCTCGGCTTCCGCGATTTTCTTCTGCCCCATCAGCGCGCCGATTTCCTTGCTGACGCGGTTGCGCAGCGACTTTAAAGTTTCCACCTCGGCCAGAGACTTGCGACGCTGCTCATCCAGTTTGAGCAGCTGGTCAATCTTGGCATCATCCCCGGCCCCGCGCGTGGCCAGGCGCTGGCGGACAAAATCAGTCTTTTCGCGGATTAATTTGATGTCGAGCACGCGGGAATTTAAGAAATGAAGCCGCCCACTGCAAGGCGGAAGCCCCATGACGGCTGCTAAATTCACGAATCCAGCTGGGGCGACTTCGCTGGCCGGCGGAAATCGCTTTATGCCAATGTTCAATTGGGCTTTAATTTCCGCCATGAAGCTGCCGGAAAAATTCAATCGCTTGTGGGAGGTCCGTCCGGTTAGCCGCTTTCAAATACTTTTAGCCGTGTCCATTGCAGTGGCGGCAGACGCTTTGCAATGGCTGCTTGGGCCAATCGGTTGGGCATTGATCGATCAGGCCATTGATCTCGTGACGATGGTTTTGGTGTGCTGGTGTTTGGGGTTTCACCTCCTGTTTTTACCGGCTTTCATCGTCGAATTGATTCCGGTGGTGGAAGATTTGCCCACCTGGACAGCTTGCGTTTTGGCGGTGCTGGCTTTGCGCAAGCGAAGTCAGCACCAACGGCCATCCAAGGCGACAGAATAAATTTCCCGCTGAACCCGAATAATCGCTTGTGGGGCAACCAGCGGGTTTGCCGCACATACTTTGGCTGCACCCAAATTATCCACGCCGGGAAACCCGCTGCCCGGCAAAATTTGATTTCATTCTTGGCTTTCCTTGGAGGTGCTTTAAACTTCGCCCCTTAAATTAATTATGATTGAAACGGACATTGAATTACTAAAGGGCATAGCCAATCAACTGCGCATCCACTCCATTAACGCCACCACGGCGGCGGGCAGCGGACATCCGACTTCCTGCTGTTCGGCGGCAGATATTGTGGCCGGACTTTTCTTCGGGCAGATGAAGTATGATGCCAAAAATCCGCATTATTATAACAATGACCGGTTCATTCTTTCCAAGGGGCATGCCGCTCCGCTCCTCTACGCGGCTTGGGCGGAAAACGGTTTTATTCCCGTCAGCGAATTAAACAAGCTCCGCCAGTTTGGCAACGATCTGGAAGGTCATCCCACCCCGCGCCTCGCGTTTGCGGATGTGGCGACCGGTTCGTTGGGCCAGGGGCTCGGCGTGGGCGTCGGCATGGCGCTGGCCGCCCTGCAGGATAATCTTGATTACAACACCTACGTGCTGTTGGGCGATGGTGAAATCGCCGAAGGCGCCGTCTGGGAAGCCGCTTCGCTCGCCGGTTTTTACAAGCTAAGCAATCTCATTGCCATCGTGGATGCAAACCGGCTGGGCCAGAGCCAGGCGACAGCCTTCGGGCATGACATCAACATCTACGTCAAACGATTTGAAGCGTTCGGCTGGCGGGTCGAAACTTTGGATGACGGCCATGATCTGGAAGAAATCATGGAAGTGCTGAGCGGCGTGGGGCTGGACGAACGCCCGCTGGCGATCATTGCCAAGACCTACAAAGGTGCCGGCGTTTCCTTCCTGCAAGACAAGGACAACTGGCATGGCAAACCGCTGAGCCCCGAAGAGGCCATCCGAGCCATTGCCGAGCTCCAGCCGATGGCCAAGTCCGGACTCGGGGTGGTCATCACGGCTCCCACGGCACTGCCGGCTCCCAACCTCACTGCGCCGGGAAGCTATCCCGCCATCAGCTATAATCTGGGCGACAAAATCGCCACCCGCGAAGCCTATGGTGCGGCGCTGGTGCGCGTGGGCGGAGCCAATCCCGCCGTAGTGGCCATGGACGGCGATACGAAGAACTCCACTTACTCGGAAAAGTTTTTCAAGCAGTTTCCCGAGCGGTTCACCGAATGCTTTATTGCGGAGCAAAACCTGGTGGCCGTAGCCATCGGCTTTGGCACACGCGGGCATGTTCCGTTTGCCTCGACGTTTGCCACGTTCTTTACCCGCGCTGCGGATCAAATCCGGGTTGCCGGCATATCTTCGGCGAATTTGAAGCTGGTTGGTTCGCATGTCGGCATCAGTATTGGCGAAGATGGTCCTTCACAGATGGCCCTGGAAGACATCGCACTGTTCCGCGCGGTGGCCGGCAGTTCCGTGCTGTATCCGGCAGATGCCGTGGCAACCGAAAAGCTGCTGGAAGAAATGGCCAAAACGCGCGGCATCCAATTTCTCCGAACCTCCCGGCCCAAGACGCCGGTCATTTACAAAAACGACGAAACCTTCCCCATTGGCGGGGCCAAAGTGCTGCGCGAAGGCACCAAAGCCACCGTCGTGGCTGCGGGCGTGACCTTGTTTGAAGCCCTGAAAGCAGCCGACACATTGAAAGCGGCCGGCATTAGCATCACCGTCATCGACGCCTATAGCGTCAAGCCGTTGGGCAAAGACGTGATTCTGGCGGCCGCGAAGAAGACCGGGAACACCGTCATCACGGTGGAAGATCATTATCCCGAAGGCGGGCTGGGCGACGCAGTGGCCGGCGAACTCAGTTGCGAAGGCGTGAAAGTTCATAAAATGGCGGTGAACGGGCTACCCCGTTCGGGCAAAGCCGAAGAACTGATGGCCGCCTTCAGCATCGACGCAGCTGCGATTGTGAAAAAGGTCAAATCGCTCGGCGCGTAAAAACTATTACTTCCCACGAACGCGGAGAAGAAATTCTCCGCGTTTTTCTTTTTTGCCAGCGAACGGTTTATGGTGCAGATTGTTCGCGTGATGGGCGCGAAAAGGAAATTTCTGAACGGACAGCTCCTGCTCGATAGCGGGCAGTTGGGTGGTTCGTTTTTTCAACACACGGTCGTGCTCATCTGCAAACATGATGCAGAGGGAGCCTTTGGACTGGTGCTCAACCGGACCGTCGGCAAGACCGTGGGGGAATTGATCATTGCCGACCTGCCGGAACCGCTGAAGGCGGCCCCGCTATTTTTAGGAGGACCGGTGCAACCCGGAGCCCTGAGTTATCTGCACACCGACCCGGTAATTCCCGCCACGGATGTGCTGCCCAACATGGCGCTCGGCCATTCCCTGGATGATCTGCTGGAAATCAGTGAAAGTGTGTTTGCCACCAAAAAAGTCCGGATGTTTGCCGGTTACGCCGGCTGGAGTGCGGGACAGCTCGAAAATGAAATGAAACAAAAATCATGGCTGACGTATCCGGCATCCATTGAGCTAGTTCTGGAAACTCCGCCCGAACAACTCTGGCAAAAGGTGCTCACGCGCAAAGGCGGCTGGAAAAACAAGCTGCTCGCCCAGATGCCAGAGGACCTGTCGTGGAATTAACCACTTCACGCCATGACAGTGGCGTTAGGGCAATCCGGCGCCCCGTAAACGCGAAACTCCAAATAGGATCGCATGTCAGAAGCGGAGGGCCACGGTGACATTTTCGATCAACGTGCCAGAGTGACGCTCATAAGGCCGATCACCACTTCGTTGGCCAGTGCCTTCACGGTAAGCGACTTTAAACTTTTGGTGGCATCCAACGGTAAATCCAAAACCGTGGCCGCGCCTCCGGGGATCACTCGTCCCTGCCGTTTGAAAGCCGCCATATCCAACACGCGCACCCGGCCGGTCTTCAAATCCACCCGAACCGGCAATGGCTCCGGGCGGGCGAAGGCAAAATCATCAATATAATAATCCTGATCAATGGGCCACCACGTCGTCGGATTGTGCAAGGCTAGGCGCGTCGTGGAACCATCGGCATAGGTGACCACCACTTCACCGTTGTCAAAGCGCGAGGTCATGGCCCACGTCGAGCCCGCCATCAGCAGGAAAGCGTGCGATGATTTGCCGCTCAGCGGCACGGAGACGGCGTGCGGATAATTATCCCACCGGGAGACAAATACGATATTCGAAACTCCGGCCGTGCCCGGCGTGGCGAGCGGCACGCCATTAGGCAAGGCAATTTTTCCGCCCGCTTTCCCGGCCGCCTGGCGCAATCCAGAATCGTCCACGTCAAAAGTGGTCCCGGGATGGCACCAACTGCCAATTCCCTGTTGGGGGGCAGCCAGCGAACAATAAGGTGAACGGGGCGAAAGATATTGGCTGCGGAAAATCTGCGTAACCCGATCGTTGAAAAAGGGAGTCATATCCACTGTGTCCCAATTCCCGCTCACCGGCTGATGCCAGTCCAGCGCCGGAGCCGGCGACTGGCCAGACACGATTTCAAAAGCAATTGGCTGCCACCAACGCAGACTCCCCTGCCCCACCCTGGCGAAAACTGTGCGGTGACCCAGTGCACCCGAGGCGATGCCATGCACAGACTGGCCATCCACCTGGGCATGCGACCAGGCGTTTTGCGGGTCGGAAAGTTCACTTATTTTCAGCGGCACAGCAAAATGAACCGACCATTCGGATTGGGCCACCACGCTGTGTTCGGGATCGGGCGGCGCAATGGGCTGACCGCTCCATAACACCGCCACCGACTGGAGTTTGGCTGGTGCCGCCTCAATTTCGATCATGGGAGTGCCCACACTGGCTTCCAGCATGCGCCAGGAAGCCGGTTGACCATTTACCTGGACGGAAGCCACACCATCAAGTAGAGCGCGAATCTGCAATCGCAATTTAATCGCCCGGGGGAAACTGGTTTTCAGCGAATATATCTCCGATGAGCCTTGGCGTTTGAAGGAAAAATTGAAATCCGGATGGCGCATGCTGGCGTGGTCCCAGCGGGTGGGAAACCCCGGACGAACCAGCACTTCCCCTGCGAGCAAATCAGGATGCACGCCGAACAAACCTTCCACCAAGGCACGGGAGGTCGCACCAGAGCCGTCGCCAAAATCCCGCTGCGATTCCCGGCGGTTCGCATCAAACCAGGTGCACATGCCGACATTGCCAGGGCAAAGTCCCAGATACATACTGTCCAGCAAAGCCCCTTTGAACAGGGCAAACGCAGGGTCCGGTCGATTGGCCTGCCAATACGCCAGCGCGGTGTGGGTGGATTCCGCCATCACCACATTATTTAGCGACCACGTATAGGGCATCCAGCTCGTGGTCGGCAAGGTGAAGCAGCCCTCCGGCACGTCCGGACCGCCGACGGGAATATGAGGCATCTGGGTATCCACAAAGCGCGACATCTGCCACGCTTCCGCCGGGGAGGGCACTTCGGAATCCAGCGTATGATAAAAAGTCCAGAGCGCGGCGTTGGGATGCACCAATTGCAGGCCCAATAAATCCTTCCACTCCGCAAACCAGCCCCGGTCCGGGAGCCAAAGTTCTGAGCGCATGCCCCGGGCAATCAAGTCCGCCTCCTGCTCATAAGGCCCCGGATCGCGGCCGAGCATTTTGGCCACGCGCGCCGCCATGCGATTGTGGTAGAGATTGTAGGCCGATGAATGGGTTGCGCCGCCGCCATTGTAGGCCAGGTCATCGCTGGCCCAGATACAGCAATAGGCTTCATAGAGCGGTAATTTATCCGACCCGAACTCCCGCCGGAATAACCGTCGTTCCCAAGCCAGATGACGCTCAATCACCGGCCACAAGCGCCGGGCATAGGCCAAATCACCCGTCCAAAGCAAATGACGAAAAAAGCCATCCACCGCCACCAGGTTCATATCGTAATGCGATTGGGAGAGGTCGCCATTCGAATGCAGCGCCGCTTCGTTGCGCGCCAGATTGGCGCGCGCGTCGGCGGGCGGAATTTCAGGCGGAATCGCCTGGGTATTTTGCTGGCGCGCGAAGCCGTCGAAATGCCGGGCGGTGCGGTCATGCCAGCCCAAGGCATCGCCGGCATAGCTGACCCGCCAGCCTAGCAGCCGCGTCCGCCAGGCCACGGCACCGTGCAAATAAGCTTCCTGCCGATCATCCCAGACAGCATCCGCCGCAACGTTAAGGGCGGCTGCGGCCGCGTTCACATAAGCATCGGGCGTTTCCACCTTCACCCGATCAGCCAGGGCCTGCCGAAGGTTTTCCTCGCGCGCAAAAATATCCGGCAAATCGCGGGCCGCGATCCTTTCGGCAGTCGGGTTGGCAGCCGGGGTGGTTTTTCCGGGTGCAGCCACTTCGCGATAGACATCCAGCGTTTCATCCATCACCAGACCATTAGCAAGTCGTTGCAAGCCCAGATAAAAAGGTTGGCCGACCGGAAGCAACACCTGTCCGATCAGCACCGGCGTCGCGGAATTGGTGGCGGAGCCAGCGAACAGTTTTTCCGGATGATTCCAATCGGCAGCGTCAGCCGCGGACAACCGGGCCGGAGCCGAAAGAATTCCTGCAATCGTCCCGGGCCGGCCGCACACCTGAAAGCCGCCGGACGATACCCGCACAGAATTCCCGGCACATTGCTCCGCGCGCAATTGAAAAAACCTCCCGACCGGTTCGGTTTCGCAGCCGATGTCGCCATCGCGGCGACCTTTGGCGCCATTCACGCCCCCGACAGCCCAGACCAGTTCCCGGCCGGATGCGGTGCCGCTCCATTCCACGCGGATAATCAGGCCTTCAGTTTTGGTCAGCGCCAGCGTGGTAAATTGCAGTGTGCCCGGACCGAGCAACGAATCGTGAATCTCATGAATCAACGAGCCGGGGCGATAACGGGTGACCACCTGATCGGCGGCATTCAACCATTTCACGGCACCGCCCGATTTCACGCCGAGACGCAGGTTGCCGCCGCGTCCGGGCAAATACAGGGAAAACTCCGGCTGGTCCCCCCCATCCACGCGAAACGGCGAACTGCCACCGTAGAGCGGTCGGTTGAAACACTCCGTGCCGTTAGTGATGACAAAATCAGTGCCAATCGGGGTGTAGCGCAGCGGCCGGTTGATCGGCAAGTCACCGGCAGAGAGTTGCGCAACTGATTGCGCGCGGGCCACCAGCGGACCAAAGGCCAGCCAGGGTACGAGAAAAGCCCCGCAGATAAGGGAATGGGATTTCCAAAACATAAAATAAATTTTTTGTGAACTCACTCCGGTTCATTCGCCCGGTCTTTTGGCATGGCAGCCAGAAACCAAAGCGAAACCGGCTTTTTTTATGCGCCTAGCTGAGGCCCATGGTCTAACCACCGGACAAGGAAAACCAAGCTGCGATTTAAGGAAAAATGAACGGCCATAACATTATCCCACGGTAAGCGGAAGGCCTTAGCGCCCGGTTTAAAGGCTCATCGCATTGACCGGCAAAGCTGGTGCGAGTTCCCAAAAGACGGCCGGGGAGGTCAGCCGGAAATGCGGATATATTTAACGCTCCCCGAACCCGCCACTTACAGGCCCGAATGGTCCAAGCCCCATGCCCGTCCATAGGCAAGCAGGTCACGGTCATTGTGCAGGCTGAGTTTGCCCCGGATATTTTTGCGATGCACTTCGACCGTAAGGAGGGCAATCCCCAATGCCTGTGCGATCCGCTCGTCATTCCATCCGGCCACCACACGCAACAGAACCTCCTGCTCACGCTTGCTGAGAATTTTCTGAAACGCTTCGGGCTGGTTCAGCCAGTGATTTTTAATGTTCTCAAAGCCCGGGCTGAAGAAATTGACTCCGGATGCCACGGTGGTAATCGCTTCCAGCAGCAGTTGGGGCTTGGTGGCTTTTTCCACATAACCGTGGGCCCCGCTTTGCGAGACGCGCCAAATGTTGTAGGGATCCACCTGGCCAGACATGATCAGCAGGCGCAGGTCGGGCAGGATGCTCAGCAAATGTTTGACCAAAACCAAACCATCCATTTTGGGCAGATTAATATCCACCAGGGCCAGATCCGGCTTGGTGTCCAGGCAGAGTTTCAAACCAGCCTCGCCATCGGCAGCCCGGCCCAGCACGGAAAAGCCCGGCTGACGAGCCAGCCATGCACCGAGGGTTTCAGCGAGAAATTCATGATCATCTACAATTACCAGCCGGATTGGTTTGCTTGCTGATTCGTTCATAAGAACAGCATATCAGTGCGCAATTTGTTCGCAATATTTTAATTGACAATTATAGCATTGTGTGCGGATTAAATCCGATTCCCGGTTGGCTGGTCAGCGCCTCTGGTTCATAGCGGAGGTCTTCCGGCGATAGCGAAGGCGGGCGCTTGGTGAATAACTCGCGTTTGACAATTTGCCGATGCCAAATACTGTATGTAAATACAGTATGAAAGAGCTAACCCCGCGACAGCAAGAAATCCTCGATTTTCTCCAGCAACAACACCAGGCGAACGGATCCATGCCATCGTGCCAGGAGATCGCCGGGCATTTTGGTTTCCGCAGCCCCAACGCCGTGACAGAGCATCTGCGCCTGCTACGACAAAAAGGGGTCATCCTGCGCGAGCCGGGCAAAGCCCGCGCCCTGCGGATCGTCACGCCGCTGCAAAAACTTCGCCGCTGCGTACAGGACATTCCACTCTACGGTTCCATTCCCGCCGGTTTTGCCGAAGCGCGCGAGCAGCAGGCAGAAGGTTGTGTTTCTGTGGATATCAACAGCGTTGGCTACCAGCCCACCAGGAACGCTTTTGCGCTCCGCGTGACCGGCGAGTCCATGATCGGCCGGCACATCCTGGACGGCGATCTGGTAATTTTGGAACATGGGCCCGATCCGCGCAACGGCGAGATTGTGGCTGCGCTCATTGACGGAGAATCCACCCTGAAAACCTACGTGGTCAAGCAGGGGAAACCCTACTTGAAAGCCGAGAACCCGAAGTTTCCGAATCTAATCCCGGCGCAAGAGCTGGTCATCCAAGGCGTTTTCCGCGCACTCATCCGCCCCGCTAAAGTGTAAGCCTTACCGGGATTGGCCCGGGCTCCGCTGCCGCCGCTTTTCCGCAAAAAATGCGCACCATTGCCCATCTCGATGCCGATGCATTTTTTGCCTCGGTGGAACAGGCGGCCGATCCGCGCTTGCGCGGAAAACCGATTGCGGTTGGCGGTGAAAGCCGGGGGATCATCGCCTCCGCCTCGTACGAAGCGCGAAAATATGGCATCTACACCCCGATGCCCACGGTGCGGGCGCGCAAGCTCTGCCCGAGGCTCATCGTCCTGCCCGGCGATTACGAGCGGTACGAGGAGTTTTCCAACTGGATGTTCGGCTATGCCTACGATTTCACCCCTGATGTGGAGCGAACCTCCATTGATGAAGGCTACTTTGACTTGACCGCCAACCGGCAAAAACCCGCCGTGGAAATTGCACAGACGATTCGCACCGCCATCTCCCAGCGGTTGAAAATCTCGGTCAGCCAGGGACTGGGCAGCAATAAGCTGGTCAGCCAGATCGCTTCCAAATTAAACAAGCCCGCCGCCTGCCTGGAAATTCCGCGCGGGCAGGAAGTTGCATTTCTCCATCCGCTGCCCAACCGATGGCTGCCGGGGATTGGCCCTCAAACCAGTCTGCGGCTGAATGCGGCCGGGCTGGCCAACATCGGCCAAATCGGCGGCACCCCGCTGGAATTGCTGGAACTGTTGCTTGGCGGACAGGCCCCCGCCATCCGCCAGTTTGCCAACGGTATCGATGATCGCCCTATCATAACGGCCAGCGACCCCCAGAAATCGTACAGCAAACAGACCACTTTTGCCGCTGACGTGACCGATGAGGAATATGTGGCAGCGGTCTTGTGCAACCTGGCCGACCGGCTGTTTGCCATCGTGCGGGAGGAAGGCCGGAGCATCCGGACGCTCACCGTAAAAGTGCGCTACAACGACCGGGACGAAGGACAAAGCGCTGAGAGCCTGCACGAACCGACCGATCTGGAAACCGATGTCTATGGGCTGCTGAATAAACTACTGAGCAAGGCCTGGTTCCGCCGGGTCAGCCTGCGTCTGGTCGCCTTGAAGTTATCCAATATCTATGCCGGACGATTTCGCAGCGAACTGAGCCTGGCTGGAAATGCCAAAAACCTGGCCGCGCGTGAACGGCTCGCCGCCTCAATTGATGCCTTGCGCCGTCAGCAAGGCTGGTCGGCCGTGCTGCGCGGCCATGATTTGCGTTTGCGTGACGCTCCCCGCGATCCGGCCAGACCGACAGCCCCCAAGGTTGGCTTGCGCCTGCCAGTGGAGAAAATCCAGCGAGCCAGCCGGACCACAACCTATGTTCCGCTGCGGATGCGGAGTTATTACAGTTTTTTGGATTCCACCCTCTCGCCGGCGGCGATCATCCAACTTGCCCGGCAGCACGGCCTGACCTCGGTGGCCCTGACAGATCTCGGCAATCTGCATGGCGCGGTGGAATTTACCCAGGCAGCCAAAGCGGCCGGGATCAAACCGATTCTGGGCACCGAACTATCCGTCAACGCCCAGCCTTTGTTATTGCTGGTCGCATCCCGGCAGGGCTATGGCAACCTGAACCGGCTGCTTTCGCGCCCAGCCGGGCAGCGGGCCGACGATTTGGCCGTGGCGGAATCACAACGCCAGCCACTATCGCTGACCGCCCTGGCCAGCCATACGGAGGGACTCATCGCCGTCAGTCCCGACGCCAATCTGGCAGAATGGTTTCCGGGACGTTTCTATACCCTGGCGACCAAAGCCAGTCCATCAGGCCGACACCCGGTCGTCGCCTGTCCGTTAACGCATTACGGCACCCCGGCGGACCGGCGTAAATTTGATATTCTGCAATCCATCCGTACCCTGACCCTGCTCGGCGCGGAACATCCGGAAAAGCGCGGCGATGGCCGGTTCCATTTCCGCACTCCCGCAGAAATGGCGGTGGCGTGCCAAGCGCACCCGGAGTGGCTTGCGCATGCCCGGGAAATTGCGGACCGCTGCCACTTTGAACTGCCATTTGGCAAACCACAGTTTCCGGAATTTCAAACGCCGGATGGTTCCACGCCGCATGATTTTCTGCACCGGCTCGTATGGGATGGCCTGCGGCGGCTCTATCGGGAGGAAGCCGCCCGACATCAATCCCAAGTCGCGCAGGAGCTCGAAATCATCAGTGCGGTTGGTTATGAAGAATATTTTCTGGTGGTGTGGGGCATCCTGCAAGATTGCCGCCGGGAGGGAATAAGCTGGATCACCCGGGGCAGCGCCGCCGACTCGCTGGTGTGTTATTGCCTGGGCATTTCCGAGGTCTGCCCCATTCGCTTCAAGCTCTATTTCCGGCGGTTCTTAAATCAGGAACGCATGGCGCTGGATAAGCTTCCCGACATTGACGTGGATTTTCCGCACGACCGCAAGGATGACGTGGTGAATTTGATCTTTGCCCGCTATGGCGCGGATCATTGCGCGGTGGTGGGCGGCTTCTCGACCTTCCAGGCCCGCAGCGCCTTTGCCGAGGTTGCCAAGGTATTGGGCGTGGCGGACCGTGAAGTCAGGCGGTTCACGGAACGGTTTCCGTGGCGCATGGGCGGCGGCTGGCAGCCCGATCAACCTGTGTCCGAGCCCGCCGATGCCTTGCGCCAAAGACTCGCCGCCTCGCCCGAAACCAGCCATCTGCCACTCGCTGAGGAACCCTTCAAGACGGCGCTCGACATGGCGCAATTTCTGGATGGTTTTCCGCGCCATCCCAAAATGCACCCCTGCGGCATCGTGCTGTCGCGGCAGCCCATGCGAGAATTGACGCCCACCTTTATGGCCAACAAAGGCTATCCTACCACGCATTTTGACATGCATGCGGTGGAACTCATCGGGCTGGTAAAAATGGATGTGCTGGCCCAGGGCGGATTGGCGGTCATGCGCGATGCCGCCGCGAGCATAGTGGCCCAAGGCGCAACCGTAGATTTCAAGGCGCTGGAGCCCTGGGAGGATCCCCGGGTTTGGGAAATGATTGCC
The DNA here is from genome assembly GCA_903888765.1 of uncultured Verrucomicrobia subdivision 3 bacterium. Taxonomy (GTDB): domain Bacteria; phylum Verrucomicrobiota; class Verrucomicrobiia; order Limisphaerales; family UBA11358; genus UBA11358. The sequence continues at coordinate 14,306 of CAISVF010000026.1, forward strand.
GGGGGCGGCGGGCGGGCGGTGCACCATATCGAAAGTCCTGCCATGACCAGCCTCTGCCGTCAGTGTCAAGTCCACGACATTGATACACTGATCGGCATAGTCAGCGTCATTCGTCCAGGCGCGGCCAATGAAGGGAAAAAGGCCGCCTTCATCCGCCGCTATCAAGGGCTGGAGCACATCACCTACCCTCACCCCAGCCTTGAACCAATCCTGTGCGACACCTTCGGGCTGGTGGTTTACGAAGAGCACATCCTGCAAATCTGTGAAACCTACGCCGGTCTGCCTCCCGGTCGCACGGATGTGCTCCGCCGCGCCCTAAACAAGCAGGCGCATGCCATCATCGCCGAAATCCGGGAGGAATTTTTTAAATGCGCCGCTGCCTGTGGACGACCTCAGGAAACCTCGGAAATAATCTGGCAACAAATCACGGGCTTTGCCGGCTACGCTTTTTGCAAGGCGCACTCCACGGCCTATGGCGTGGAAGTTTACCAGGCCGCCTGGCTCAAATGTTATCATCCAGCGGCGTTCATGGCCGCAGTTCTCACCCACGGAAAGGGCTTTTATCATCCGCTGGTTTATGTGCTGGAAGCCCACCGGCTGGGCATCAATTTTCTGCCGCCAACCATCAACGAGCCTGGACCGCAATTCATCGCTCAAGGCGAACACATCCGGGTCCCACTGATGCACGCCAAAGGGCTTTCCGACCAGACCCGCGATCACCTGGGGCGGGAACGAAAGCGCGGGCAGTTTGCGTCGTTGACAGACTTTTATCGGCGGGTCAGCCCCTCACCTGAAGAGATGGAAGTGATGATTCGCGCCGGCGGTTTTGATGAATTCGGCGAAACGCGCACCCGCCAGTTTTGGGAGGCGCAATACCTGCATCGGACCTTGGGAGGCAGCGCCGCATCATCCGGCCAGGGCTGGTTATTGCCGCCGCCCGCGTTAAATCATTTCCCGGAGGTCCCCCTCGCGGAACCAACGCGCCGGGAAAGGCTGGAAGCCGAAGCGGAATTGTACGGCTATGCGATCACCGGCCACCCGCTGGAATTATATTCCGAAGTGGCGTGGGCCACCTATTGTTCCGTGGCTGAACTTGGCCGGCACGCTGGCAAAACCGTAGTCACCTGCGGGTTGGTGGTGGAACAGCGGGTCCATCATCAGCAGACGGGGGAATTGATGAAATTTCTCACGCTGGCCGATTGGACCGGCATGGTGGAAACCGAATTATTCGCGCAAACCTACCGGAACTACGGCCTGGCTACCGTGCGCTATCCGGTGCTGGAAGTCGAAGCCACGGTTGAGCCATTTGAAAATGAACGGGGATTTTCCCTGCGAGTTTTACGCGCAGGAAAGCCGAGGACAATTACACCGCCCCAATAGTTTCAGGAGCAGGTCTCCAACCAGGATTTGGTCACCAAAGATCTTTTGCGCCCGGCAGAGGTCACCGGCTTTTCCGACATGGAGGTCACAGTTTCATGGTTGGCCAGCGATCGTGAACCGCATTCCGCTTTACTGGATGTTCTGCCTGCTCCACCTCGCCCGAAGTTAACCCTTGGCCGGCAGCATCCCTTGCAATTTTCAGATAGGATCTTATAGTGATGTTCATCGGCAAGGCTTAATCATGAGCACAAACAGAGCCAAAATTTTCATCCGGGTTTTTCTGACCTGCCTGGCACTCATCCCGGGAACCGGATGCCAGACTTTCCGATGGGGAGAGTACACCTCCGCCGATCTGGAAAAGCAGCAGCGTGAGCAGCATCAGATGGACCACATGATGTTTAAGCCCGGCTCCCTGATATACAGTTGGCACCCATAACTTCGTGTCTGGCCGGAAACCAAAAACATCTTGTTATTATTGCCTGTAATACAGCTTTCAGCGGCGAAAGCCCGCTCACTGCTTGGGATTTTCCGTGGTTTGCAGAATTGAACAGCAATCGTTCGCTAGTCCTAAAAGTGTTCGGACTTGGTTCTTGGAAGCCCGCAGGGCTGGTATATTTGTAGCTTCCCATACCACAAAACAGGAAAGCTCCGTCGGAGCGACATCGCAGACCAGACAGATGGAATAGGCCGCAGCTAAGGTGATTAGCTCACATCGCCCTGCCCCTTGGCATAAGCCTCCAGAAACCCACATTGAATGCACCGATAAGTCTGAATGAAGTGTTTTTCTTTTTCACTCATCCTGGCTCCAGCAAAAAATCCCTTTTCCGGGTTTCCGGCAACCCACTGGGAGGTATAGCTCATATCACGGACAAAGCCTCCTGCATCGCGCTCCCACATTTGGGGCAAGTGTTTGGTGTAGCCATTGCTGGCCGCGAGTTTCCGCCTCGGATCGGATTTGTCAATCCAGTTTGATCTCATAGTCAGCAGCACGTTACGCCAATTTCCCGGCGTACAGTGGCTACCGCCACTGTTGACGAACCCTCCTGCTCGCCAGGAGGACCGGGTATCGTCGCGGTTTCAATTGCCGCAGCTGGCAGATCGGCCGTGGATTAGAAAAATCACATTTCTTAATCGATGACGCTGGACACTTCCCGGAAAAGCGGGTAATTCCTGTGCCGACATCACCTGAACCCTTTATGGAAATATTCATCGTCATCGTTCTGGTCGCCGTTTTTTCCACCACCTTCGTTTACTTGCGTCATCGCGGCGGATTGCGCCGTCGCCGCCACATGGAAGATGGCACTTCCGCCGGCATGGGAGCCTGGGCGCTGGGCGATACCAGCAACTCTGGCGCTGCTATACACCCTCAGCCAGAAGCATCTGGTCACCACCATCACCATTTCGATTCGGGCTCTTCACACCATGGCGGGTTTGATGGCGGTGGCCACCATGGCGGCGGTGGTGATTGCGGTGGGGGCGGTGGACATCATTAAACTTTGAAAATCATCGTTGCCCCGCCATCAAGGCTACAACTCTTGCTAAAAAATATGCAGGCGAGCAGCGTGTATTCAATACCGTCGTTTTGAACCGCCATTGTTTTTTGCTTTTGGCTGGCTTACCGATGCGCTATTGGTGGCGGCGGTAGCAGCCAATCGGGCGGCGTTTTTTTCATATTCCAGTTCCAACTGCTGTTGCCTTTGCGCAAGCACCGCCACTTGAGCCGCGTAGGCAGCCGAAGCCAGCTTGTTTTTCTGATTAAATAATTCCTGTCTTTTGTGCAGATCTTCCAAAGTAAAACCCAATTTGGCCAGGACATCAGGGCTGAGCTTGGCCCCTTCAAAGGAACGATATTCCGAAAGCCCGGAGCGAAAACATAATTTGCCGCCCGAGAGACACCGGAACTCTGCATTGGTCATCAGCACACTATTGCCGGAGGAGAGAAGCTCTGGGAAAACTACGTTAGTTTGCGCCCTTGCGCCCGCCAGCATGCAAAAGCCAAAATACACCACAGCCAGGAATTTCATAAGAACTACCTACTACTAGAAGCAGCCTTTTGCAAGCGGCAAAAACCGGTGCGGCAAACATATCAGGCGCGTAATTGCTCCTCGATCGCAATCCGTCCCGCTGCTGGATTTATGGAAATGCGCTAATTTTCCAAAATAGCGCAGGCCGCTGCGTAATTTTCCGTGTGGGTCAGACTCAGGTGCAATTGTCGCGCGCCGCGCGCCGCGAAAAGGTCCCTCCCCTTCCCCAGCAGAATGATAAAGGGCTCACCGGTTACTTTGCGGCCAACCTCCATATCCAGCCACCCCAGTTCGGCTCCGATTCCGGTTCCAAAGGCCTTGACAACCGCTTCTTTGGCCGCAAACCGGGCCGCAATGAATGGACCGGGGTGCTTATGGGCCAGACAATAGGCGATCTCATTAGGAACGAGGATCCGGCCCAGGAAGCGATCGCCGAATTTTGCAAATGACGACGTGATGCGGACAACTTCGACCAGATCAATGCCGGTGCCGATGATCATGGCCGATAAGCCTGCATCAAGCACAGCAAGTCCCGGACGGCGTTGCCCATCCCGGTGCTCATCGCCCGGCTCACGATACTGTGGCCAATGTTTAACTCCACCAGATGAGGTACGCGGTACAGGGCCGGCAGGTTTTCATAATTCAAACCGTGCCCCGCGTTCACTTTAAGGCCCAGCTCATTGGCCTGTTGCGCCGCCGCGACCAGTCGGGCCAACTCCATTTCGCAGTGCTGCCGATCATCTTCCGCCCGGTGAAAAGCCTCGGCAAACTGGCCGGTGTGCAATTCCACATACTGGGTGCCGGTCCGCGCGGAGGCCTCTATTTGCCCGGGATCCGGCGCTACGAATAAACTTACCGCGATCCCGGCGTCATTCATCTTTTTACGGGTCTCCGTCAAAGCATATTCAGCGGCGACCACGTCGAGTCCGCCCTCGGTGGTCAGTTCCTGGCGCCGCTCCGGGACCAGGCAGACAATGTCGGGTTTGAGTTCGAGGGCAATGCCCACGATCTCCGGCGCGTTAGCCATTTCCAGATTCAGGCGGGTGCGGATGGTTCGCCGCAATGCCCAAACATCACGGGCCTGAATGTGTCGGCGATCTTCCCGGAGATGGGCGGTGATACCCTGGGCACCGGCTTCCTCACATGCCAGGGCCGCCGCCACCGGGCAAGGCTCGCCAAATCCGCGCCCCCGATACCGCGCTTCGCGCAGGGTTGCGATATGATCAATGTTGACGCCCAATTTGAGCATGGCTTCAGTGTGCCGGAGCAGGTGCTGGCACCGTCGCCGCAGGATTGGGATGCATCCGTTTCAACTTCGCCGGACGCTTTGGCAGGCTTAGATCGCAGCCGGGAAAATCGTCAGCTTCCAGCCAATTGGCCAAAGCAAACATTTCTGCGGCGGTAAACAATCCAGCCGACTTGCGGGTACAGGTCATTTCCGCCGGACCCGTCTGCGTGATCTGCGTCACCGAATTACCCAGCTTGGGCCCCACCCGGTTCAGCCAGCGGTACGCGGCGGATTGGCCGTCCAACTGCTTGTGGGCGGTCAGCATCAAACCCAGTTGGGCCAGTTGCGGCAACAGATCCAGCTTGGGCCCGAACCGTTCCGCCGTGATTTCCCAGTGATACAGCACCATGTTGCGTGCTGATAATTGAGTGAATAAATCAGCCGGCAAGGCCGCCCCCCGGGTGGTGTTCGGAAAGACTCCGCCGAATAAAAACTGGCCGGCCGGCTCTTTGATCGCCTGTAAATAGGGGGCGATAAACGGCACGCCCGTGAGGTGAATCTCGCGATTCGTCAATTGCAGGGAAAACCCCATGACCGGTCCATTGGGATTCGAGGCCAGGCTCGGGCTGAAGATCGGTTGCAGCCGGGAGTAAGTCTGCATCAGCGCATTCGCGGCATCCGGAAACGGCACGGCCACAAAGGTTTGAAAGGGAATCTGCGGCAGCGCCCAGACAAAAGCCTGGTTTGGCGAGGGCTCAATGCGGTAAGGCTGCGCCCAGGCCTGACCTTTCAGCCACGCAGAAATACCGCGCACCGCGGTAAAGCTCACAAAGGGCTGGTGGAGGGAGCCCGTCGGCACCTGCCAGGGATCGAGATTCAGCGAAAGCGTATCGGGAAACAAAAGCGTTCCGGTAACCTTCAATTTATCATCCGGAGCCGTCAGCGACAGGCGTGTCTCCGGCAGCCCGAGCGCATGCAACTGGGGAATCCACTGCGTCAGACGGGGCCAATTGATATCCACGCTGAGCCAGCCGGTTGCCGGGGTGGCAATTTTTTGCGCCAGCGCGTCGCCCACTTTTGGGGAACCAGTGCCGGAATCAAAAATCAACCAGCCGCCGCCCGATTTGAAACTGGCCGCCGGGAAGAACGGACGCAAATTCGCCTGCCAAAGCTGGGCGCGCGCCGCGTCTAATTTGATGGCCAAGGCCACATCCGCCCGGCCGCCCACCGGAGCCCGGGCTTCCATCCACCATTCCGCGCGCTGCAAATCATCGAACAGTGGACGTAACCTCGCCGCTCCGCCGGCAACCGGTACGCCGACATTCGCCTGCAGCCAGACCGGTAGCCAGCGGGACAATTTATCAGCCGTCTGCGCTCGCAATGCCACGGCCTCTGGCGAGGAGAATTCGTTGGTAAAAGCGGCCGCATTCGGAGCTATGGCAAACTTTTGGGATCCGGCAAAATGAATTTGCGCGACCAGATCCGGCTGCGGCAGGGCAGCACTAGCAGTCACGGCGGCCAGCGCCAACAGGAAAATCATGAATACATTTTTCATCGGGGGCTTTTCTGTGCCAAATTTGTCGCGATTTGGCAATGCGAATCCGCCGCCTCCAGATCGTGGAGAATCGCTCCGTGTGTTGCCCCTCGCAAAATATTGGTCATCCGCAAAGACCACTGCCAGTATTGCCACAGTTGCAGAAACATGTTCCTCTCCATTCACTGCTCTGCCTTCGGGCATCCAGCCAGACCAAAACCATCGACTGGCACAAAATCGCCGGCGGCGGAGATCGCCGAGCGGCGGGAAATGATGATTTCCGTTTAATTCGTTCCTTCCAGGCACGAAAAAGCGCCAGACAGGGATTGTGCGCTTCTGCCTCACTTTCCTCGGCTGGCGACTTGCGAATGCTTAATCTGGCTTAGAAAAATTTGATGTAGAAAGTGACCACGGCAATCACCACAATCAAACTTAACACCACGTCCAAGGTGCCCCAGCTGGCGCGGGTGGCGGCTTTTTCGGCTGCCGTGGCCCCGTACCAGGTGTATTTTACGGTCTTGGGATCGGGTGCCTGCGTCATCAAACTGATGACGATCATCAAAACGGCGGTCAGGACAAATAATCCCTGGCAGAAATACAGCCAGTGGATGTTCCAAAACGTGAAGAGCAGGCCGTATTTCGCTTGAAATGGCGCGATGCCGGCATTGAATTGCTCCAGAGAAATGGCCTGATGGTAAAACTGCTGCTTGAGGTCCTTCACGATTTTGGCGTCATCGCGCAATATCAGGTCCGTGGCCAGGCGCGCAAATCCGGCAATCACGCCGACAATGAACGCCCAGAGAGCGGCTGGAGCAGTTGCGCGCTTCCAGAACACCCCGACACCGAACAGCACAGCAATAGCCGGAGACAGATAGGCTTGAACATTCTGTAGATATTCATAAAGGCTGGAATGCAGCGCTTTTATTACCAGTACCCAGCAGATTCCCAGCAGCACAATCACCGCCGTGGCGATGCGGCCCACCAGAACTTCAGTTTTACCGGAAGCATTCGGATGCCATTCCCGATAAAAATCCATCGTGAAAAGGGTGGCCGAAGCGTTGAACTTGGACGCCAGCGATGCCATCAGAGCCACGATCATGCCGCAGGCCACAATTCCCTTGATGCCGTGCGGAAGAATCTGCGCCACCAGCGAGGTGTACGCCGCATCGCCAGTGGTGGCGAATCCGCTGCCGGGCGTTTGGGTCAACGCATACGCCACCATGCCGGGAATCAGAAAAATGAAAACCGGCGTCAGCTTGAAGTAGCCCGCCAGAATGGAGCCGCGGCGCGATTCCTGCTGGTTTTTGCCGGCCAGCACGCGCTGAACAATGTATTGGTCGGTGCACCAATACCAGAAACCAATAATGGCCGAGCCGGGTAAAACTGCAAGCCAGGGCCACTCCGGATCGGCGTTGGAACGAATAAGGTGGATATTATCTCCGACCGCCATTTTGGTGGCGTTCCAGCCTTCAATAAGGCTGCCATGCCCCAATTTATGCAATCCCACATACAGGATCGCCAGCGAGCCGAAAATCAGCACCGGAGTCTGCAGCACGGCCGTGTACATGATCACGCGCATGCCGCCGAAAATGGTGTACAAGCCGGTGGTGAAGGCTAATCCCAGGGCAATGACCCAGAAAACATCCACGTTGTGCCCGAAAAGATTCACCGACTCCACGCCCAGCAAGGTGCGGATGACGACGTCACCCGCGTAGATCGTGGCGGCAATTTTGGTCAGCACCAGGCTCGCCATCGTGAGTAAGCTCAAGACATTCCGGGAACCGCGACTGAAGCGCAGCTCCAAAAATTCCGGCATGGTGAAAACTTTCATCCGGTCATAGAGCGGGACAAAAACCCAGCCCAAAACCAGGATAAGCCATCCGTGCATCTCCCAGTGCGCCATCGCCATGCCGGTCACAAACCCGGCACCAGCCAGACCGACGAGATGTTCCGATCCGATATTCGAGGAGAAAATCGAAGACCCGATCTGCAGCCAGTTGGCATCGCGGCCGGACAGAAAGTAGTCCTTGCCCGATTCATTCTTCTTGCGCATGGAGAAGGCTACCGTCGCCATCATCCCGATGGTAAACAGGGCAATCACCCCCCAGTCGAGATTGTTAAATACCGGCTCTGCGTGCGCGGCCAGCGAGGCGGCAATGGCGTTGGTGGCCGCTGCCACGTTGTTGGTTAATTCGTTCATATTATTCCAGTTGGCAATGGCACCAGCTTATTTCGTGCTGAATTTATAAACAATCTGGTTGTGATAGGTCTGTCCGGGCTGAAGCACCACGGAGGGGAAATTGGCCTTGTTCGGGGAATCGGGATAATGCTGCGGCTCCATGCAGAAGCCGGTGTGAATCCGGTAAGGGACGCCCCCTTTGCCAATGTTGGTGCCGTCCAGAAAATTGCCGGCATAGAACTGCAAACCGGGCTCATCGCTCCAGACCTCCATCACCCGGCCGCTGAGCGGTTCTTCCACTCGCGCCTGCAGTCCAAATTGCCCGAGTGGTTTGTTGATCACCCAGTTGTGATCATAGCCGGGACCGTATTGCAGGACCTTGTCCGGATTATTGATGCGCGCTCCAATGGCCGTCGGCTTGCGAAAATCAAATGGTGAACCCGTCACATCCGCAAACTCGCCGGTGGTAATCAAACCGCTATCCACGGGGGTGGTCTTATCTGCGTTGATATAAACGACATGTCCCAGAATGTCCCCAACCCCCTGCCCGGCCAGGTTGAAATAGGAATGATGGGTCAAATTGACCACAGTCGCCTTGTCGGTCTTGGCGGTAAATTCCAGCTTCAGCTCATTATCCTCGGTCAACGTATAAATAGCCGTCACTTCCAGATTACCGGGAAAACCTTCTTCCCCATCCCGGCTCAGATAGGCTAGGGCCAGTTGCGGTCCGTGGCTGCTTACCGCGGATTTGGCACCCCACACCACTTTGTCAAAGCCCTTCAACCCGCCATGAAGTGAGTTCGGGCCATTATTCGTCGCCAGCGAGTAGGTTTTCCCTTCGAGCGAAAACTGGGCCCCGCCGATGCGGTTGCCATAGCGGCCAATCAGTGCTCCAAAATAGGGCGTCTTGTCAATGTACGCTTGCAGCGTATCGTAGCCTAGTACGACGTCGGCAAAGTTGCCTTGTTTGTCGGGCATCGTCAGTTTTTGCACAATGCCGCCATAGGTCATGATCCGCGCCTCGGCGCCCTTGGAATTGCGCAGGGTATAGATTTCTACGGCCTGACCGTCCGGTGTTTTGCCAAAGTCGGCTTTGCTGATGGTGGATGATTTATTGGTGGAAGACATGATAGCGCACCCTACCAGAGATGCTGCCAGCAGTCCAGCCGCCATTACTTGAATGATATGTTGTTTCATGTGCATGATTTTGGTGTTGTTTTCAGTGATTTTCTATGTCT
>CAISVF010000027.1 GCA_903888765.1 uncultured Verrucomicrobia subdivision 3 bacterium
AAATGCCGCACAAAACCCATCTGCCCGGTCGCACAAAAGACACAGCCCATCGCACAACCGACCTGTGTGCTCAGGCAGGCAGTATGGCGTTTGTCAAACCCCATGACCACGGTTTCAATCGTTTGGCCGTCAGCCAGACGGAGGAGCAATTTGCGGGTCAAACCGTCCGTGCTGGCGATATTGGCAACTTCGGCGGGAGGCGTGATAGAAAAGTGACGGCCTTCGCCCAATCGCGCAACCAGCCAGTGATGCAAGGGTGGCGGAAAACCCGGATGACCCGTCAGATTGTTTTTCAAGTCTCGGTAAAGCGCGCGCCACAAAGCCCGGACGTGGATCGGAGCCAGACCGGACGCTATGAATTCCAGTTCCAACTCCCCGAACGTGAGATCAAGGAGTGCATGGGGCGTGGTGGTGACAGTGGCAATGGACGTCATGTCGCCACAAAGTGTGGCGGCTTTGCTGTCGCCGGGCGACATCGAAATATAGCGGCTTGCGCGGGCAGGCGGTTGATTTTGTGAGACGGTAATCTGGTTGGCGTAAAGTAAGATCGATTTTTCCAATGGGTTGATTGGAATTATCAATTAACCGCTCTGCGCAAGTTTGGGGTATAACCGCAATATGAAGACACAACCTCCGTCCGTTGATGCCAGTCTGGAAGTTTACGCACCTCGTATTATTGCCTTGAGTCTATTGGCTTTCCTTTTGCTGCACCTGCTGACTGGTTGTCAAAGTGCCACCGCGCTAGCCGCCCGCAACCATCCCGCTGGCCTTTACAGGTTGGTGAGTATCGATGGCAAAATGATTCCCTGCGATCTGTCTCATGAAGGTGCTTCACTTGTCGTTCAGTCTGGCAGCATCTCTTTCAATGCTGATGGCACTTGCCGCAGTCTGACCGTCTTTTCCAGACTGCCGCGCCGGGATATTCACCGTGAAGTGAATGCCGCCTATACTCAAAACGGAAAGGAGCTTGCCATTCAATGGCTTGGTGCGGGCACGACCAAGGGCCGGCTCAATGGCAATGTATTCACCATGAACAACGAAGGGCTAATCTTGGTTTATCGGAAGTAGCGGTTGCGAGGCCGTTTGCGGAGAGCTTTGCGTTGTGCGGTTTCTACTTTCACCAAGGCAGCCAGCGCGATTTTTCAACGTTTCGTACCAGTGATAAGGATCAGATCAAAGGAGACTCCAGGCTGCCTGGAACAAAAAACGGGAGGGAAGCGCCTCGCGGCAACTTCGCCTCCCGTGGCAACCATGAATGAAGGCTCAGTGCTTTACTTCAACTGCTTTGCCCATGGGTTGACCGATTGCCTTGAGCAACTGTGTGAACCATTTTGTTTTGATATTGAAAGGCTTACCGCCCTTGATGCGTTCAAACTCGATTGCGCGGAGTTGATCACCATGGTCTTCGTCCTCGCCGACCACGCCGCCCAAGCCCGCCAAGGCGCATTGTACGGCTTTGACGGCGCAACGCTTGATGAGCTTGCGATCGGCGGCATTCGCGGCGGCGGCACGGCTGTAATACCCGCTTTTTTGAACGAGCGTCTTCTCTGCGCCGATCATCTCCGCAAACTGTTTGGCAAACCACGCGCCTACATTGACCTTGTCCAGCCGCACATGGCCAAACGCATCGCGTGGCACTTCTTCGCCGCGGGCTTCACTTTGTGCGACGATAGATGACACGCACGCGCCTTCGGAGACGAACAGGTTCACGCAGTCGTGCTGATCCATGATTTTGCGCAAGCGCTTGGCTTCGGCGGCAATATCGAGGGCCATTTCGGGGATGAAAATCCCGTGAACTTCTCGCCGGTCGCAACTCAATCCGAGATCCGGCACAAAACTCATCTGCGCCATCAAATTGCGATATTCCAGGGCGGTGGCGGCGGTGAGCCAGCCGCAATTGCGCCCCATGACTTCATGGATGATGAGCATGCGCGGATTCGCATTATGCTCGGCGACCACGTTGGCAAAGTAATGAGCGCCCTCTTCTGCCGCCGTCCACGCGCCCAGGCTCTGGCGGATCGGAATTACGTCGTTATCAATCGTCTTGGGCATGCCTACCACCGTGAGATCATAGTTGTTGTTCTTGAGAAACTTGGCGAGGTCGGCCGCGGCAGTGTTGGTATCGTCACCACCAATGGTATGCAATACGTCCACCCCATCCTTGATCAGTTGCTCGGCGGCTACTTTTTGCGGATCCTGACCGTCTTTCACGAGGCCGCGCTTTACGCAATCCTTCACATTGGTGAGCTTGACCCGGCTGTTGCCAATGGGACTACCGCCATGTTCGACGAGCGCCTTCCAGTTCTTGCGCACCTGGGCGGTTACCTTCAGGCTTTTGCCTTGTAGCAGCCCCATGTAACCGTTCACATAGCAGATGATCTCCGCCTTTGGTGCCTTGCGTGTGTAGGTTTCGATCAAATAGCCAATGGAGGCACTCAGACATGGAGCCAGACCGCCGGCGGTTAGAATTCCAACTTTTTTTACTTTCTTGCTCATAAATCATTATTCGGACTGCCGCTCTTTCGGTCACCCAAACAAGGTGGTGACCTTTTCGGGAAAAGATATTAATGGTTTTACCATTCTCTCAGAGACGCAAATTTCCGTGGGGCTAATGATGCTGGAAATAACTTTTAAGCTCAACTTCAAATCAATTCCATGGCCGGCGCGGCCGCTGAATAACGTTGCTGTGACCGGGGGGCCAAAATGGACCGAGGTATCCAAAAGAAACGACGTGAAGAGGGCTGATCGCAGAGATGGTCGCAGAACTCCGGTAAAACCAACTTATGCCGGAAATCCACCACTGCTAATTACGGGAGCTGTTTTCGCAGGCTCCGCAAGACGGTCCCCGGTCGGCTGCCCCGACAGGGTTTACGGCACACTTTGCAAACAATAAAAGGCCTGGGCAGGCTGGTAGCCCAGTCAGCGATGCCTCACCCCGCATGTCAATATCCACAATGATCTTGAGGATTTTTCTGGAATAGCGGTGCGCATGATCAGCCTCAACTCAACCGCTTTTCGGGTGGGGTGAGGTCCACTGACGTCGCTGTGAACCTCGGACCTTGAGGTTCGTAGGTCAGTTGGTAATCCATGACCATGCGTCGGTCGGTTGGGTAACGGGTCTGGCGCAATTCCAGCAAGCGCATGATTTCCACCTGCAAATCCAGGAGCCCTTTATTCGCGAGCCACTGACGGATCTGATCCAGGTTCCCGGCATGGGCCGATTCAGGCAATAACGGGCTGTTCCATAGCAACACGGCAAGATCGACGGCTCTGTCAAAGACGTCTGGCCCGTCGTCTAGCGGCGCGATCTCTTGGGCGAATTCCAGCAGCACATCGGAAATTTTGCGGGAATAATTCGGGCTGATCCGCTCTTTTTTTTAGGCGGGTGCAATTTTTTACTCGAAAAAGAATTCATAATTCCGCGCCCAGTTTATAGGTGATTCATTGGTGACGCCAGTGGTCGGCACTACTGCGGCCTGTCGGTTTTCGCGGTTTTGGTTTGTTGCGGCCCCGGCTGCGCCGCCACTGGTGCGGCAAAATCTTCTACCAGCCGAGCGACAACGTCGGCGATGGAATCATGAAACCCCCAGCCGATGCCATCGGTCAGTTGCTCCACGCTCGCCAATCGGCCGCAAAACTGTGGGTAAAGCTCCCGCGACTTGCCCCGCAACAAGGCGGACAGTTCGTCCAGTGCGGACTCGATGCTGCAATAGAAACGCTCGTCAATTTCCCCATACTCATCGGTGAATTTCGCGCCGTTCTCGACATAGGTTATCAGCAGTTCGGCGGTGCCGGGGAGATTGCCGGTGGCTTTGCGGTAATCGCGGATAGCCTTGCGCGCCTCGCCCAGCTTGAGTTTGCCAAAGCCCCGCGCAGGATAGAATTGATCCACGATCTTGCGGCGATACTTTTCCAACACCTCGCTGCGGCCCTCCTCGGGCTGGCAGCAGGCTTGGATGAAATCACGGTTTTCAGCACGCGTGTCGTAAAGGTTCTTCACCAAGGCCAGCAAGGCGGGCTGGCTCCAGGTCGCGAGGTGCGGGCGGACCGCGCTCCAGCTGCCGGATATTATTGGGTTTGGTTTGCTTGCGTCAGACATGGATTAACGGAGTTATCGGTGGATGCGTTTCAAAGGCGGCAAGCATTCCGGGGCAATGGTCAGTGTGATGCTGCGCGCCTTCCCCGGCACGCGCTGAATAAAGCCGCGCCGTTCCAACGTAAGCACCATCGAATGAACGCTTGGGGCCATGATCTAAAAATAACGCTGCATATCCGCCTCTGCCGGCGCACAACCCTGCGCCAGGCTATATTGGAAAATGTAGGCCAGAAACTGGCCTTGACGTTCGGTGGGAGCGAAGTTCATCAGGCTGGTAGTCACCCGGGTTGGCTGGATTCCAGATCGTAGAGCATCCGCCAGATTTGGTCAATCTCCCCGCGCTCCACCACCTGCAACGCGGCAGTTGGAGGTCATTGTGCCTATCACGCTGATCGCGATTTTTCTTTCTGCTCTTCGTCGCGTTTGATTCGGCCCCGCTGTCCTTTTTAATTTTGCTGGTGGTGCCGTTTGCGGCCGTCGGCGGTCTTTTTGCGCTGCCGCTGGCGGGCTTGAATCTCTCGGTTTCCGCGCTAGTCGGATTCATGGCGCTATTCGGCATCGCCATGCTGAACGGCGTGATTCTGGTGGAGCGCATCTGGGAATTGCACAGGCGGGACCAGCCGATGGCCGTGGCCATTCGGGATGGGGCGCTGTCCCGGGTGCGACCGATGGTTATGACCGCGCTGATGGCGGCGCTGGGGCTATTGCCAATGGTTTTGTCCGCCGCCGTCGGTGCCGAAACGTCGCGTCCGTTCACGGTGGTCATCATCGGCGGTCTGGTCACGGCGATTTTGGTCACACTTTTCGTTTTGCCGCTGCTCTATCCGTGGTTTCAACCGGAGAAAGCGTTGCCCTCCAAACAAACGGCAAACTGATTGGCTCCAGGCGGCTGGCAAAATCCCTCCGGAAAGGTGACTTGCTCCGATCCATCGTTCAATATCCGATTGATTTCCGTCGGTAACTGGGCATACCTTGGAGCCAGCCACCTTATCTACCATGTTACGCATAATTATTTTTCTGGCGGCGGTCATGTTTGCGCTGCCAACACTTGCTGCGGATATCGGCGTCCGCGTTCGCTTCGGATTGACCGACAAAGCGCCCACCAAGTGGGACGGCACTATTACAGTGTCGCCGGGCAAAATCGAGCGGCTTGACGGCTGGCGTTTCGAGGGACCTGACGCCATTGAGGGCAGCACCGGCTGGAAAGCATACAGCCGTCCGCTGGCCGTGCGCCGGAGCAACAACCCGGCGAAGACCGCCGCCGGTCGCGGCGGCAATGCCAGAATGGCGGATAACGGCGTCATCTTATTGCTCAGCGATGTGAATGAAAACTCCGTTGTGACAGTAAAAACGCTTCAAGGTGATTTCACCTTTGCGCTTGCGGATATTACCTACGGCAGGTTTATCGAGAAACTGAACGGCGCGGTGGATATTGAACGGGTTGCCGCATCGCGTCCGCTGACCAGCGGGCGCTCAGATGATGATTATCCCGCTCTCGCCGTTGCCGCAGATGGCACGGCGTTTGCCACCTGGATCAGTTACACCCCCGGTCTGGATCGGGACGAGCGGGCCAGGCGCTACCAAAAGGCACCGGCGGATTTCGCCTTTCTGGCCAAAGAGCCCGGCGGCGATCAACTCTGGCTGCGGGTGCAAAAAGGCGGCGTCTGGAGCGAACCGCTCCCCCTGACGTCCGGTCACGGTGATCTTTACAAAAGCAGCGTGGCGGCGGATGGCCAGGGCGGCGCGTGGATTTTCTGGGCGGAAAACCAAAACTGGCCGAGGCAAAAGCTCGCGAATTTCGAAATCCGGGCGCGCCATTATGACCACGGCAAACTGTCGGCACCGGTCAATCTTTCAGACAACGGGGGCAACGACCTGAACCCGGTTGCCACCATGGATGCCAGCGGTCGCGTCTGGGTGGCCTGGCAAGGCGCGCGGGAAAAGGTGTTTCGCATATGGGAACGCCATCAGCAGGCGGACGGCTCGTGGAGTCCGGAGCGGGTGGTCAGCGCGCAGAATTACAATTGCTGGACCCCGGCCATTGCGGCCACGGCCAAGCGCGATCGCGTGGCGATTGCCTGGGACACCTATGAAAAGGGCGATTACGATGTGTGGGTGCGCGAGTATTCCGAAGGCCAGGCCGCCGAGGCGCTGCCGGCGGCGAACTCCGACAAATACGAGGCCCGGCCCGCACTGACCTACGATCTCGCTGGCCGGCTCTGGATTGGCTACGAACTTAGCGGAGCCACCTGGGGCAAGGATTGGGGCGCGCTGGTGCGCGACAAGGGGATTGGCCTGTATCGGGACCGGCAGATTGGTTTGCGGGTGCTGGACAATGGCAAGTGGGTCGAGCCGGTGAGTTCGTTTGCCAGCACCCTGCCCGGCGCACAGAAGCGGCGCGGGCCGGCCAACCTGCCGTTGAACCGGCCCGAGCCGGAGGTGATGACGCGGGTGCCCGGCCAGGAAGCGCAAGCCGGACCGGCGAACACCTACAACAATCTCGGCCGGATCGCCTGCGACCGCGACGGGCGCATCTGGCTGTTTGCGCGTTCGCGGGAAGGCACCTTCCACACGCCGCTCGGTTCGGTGTGGGTGGATTATGCAACTTACTATGACGGTAAGAAATGGGTTGGCCCGATCATTCTGCCGCATTCTGACAACCTGCTTTACAACGTCCCCGCCGTGGTCGCTCACCCGCAAGGCGGATTGCTGGTCGCCCATTCGACGGATCATCGGCAGGACCGGCATGTTGCCCGCGGCCGCGGCGGCAACGATTCGCTAGAAGCGTCCCGCGATCCCTTCGACAACGACGTTTACATCAGCCGACTGGAATTCCCGACGGCACCGGTCACGCTCACGCTCCAGCCCGCGAAAGAAATACCGGCGGTCAGCGCCGGTCCCTCGGCTGCCACGGTGAAGGAGCGCGCGGAGGTCCAACGCTGTCGCAACTGGAAAATTGATTATCAAGGCCAGCCGCTCCAACTCGTGCGCGGTGAATTTCATCGACACACGGAAATCAGCGGGGACGGCGGAAACGACGGACCGCTGGAGGACATGTGGCGCTATGCGATAGACGTGGCGGACATGGACTGGCTCGGCTGCGGCGACCACGATAACGGCGGCGGCCGCGAATATCCGTGGTGGCTGACGCAGAAAACCACCGATGCATTCCGGTTGCTGGGCCGGTTCGATCCCCCCTTCACTTACGAGCGCAGCGTGGCTTATCCCGAAGGTCATCGCAATGTGGTGTTCGCACAGCGAGGCGTGCGCACACTGCCACGCCTGCCCAAGACGGAGGAAACCCCGTTCGTCCATGCGCCTGACACGCAGATGCTCTACCAATACCTGCGCCACTTCAACGGCGTCTGCGCGGCGCACACCAGCGCCACCAGCATGGGCACGGATTGGCGCGACAACGATCCGGTGTGCGAGCCGATGGTGGAAATTTACCAAGGCTGCCGCCAGAGTTACGAGCGCCCCGGTTCGCCGCGCAGCCCGACCGCCAATGATGCGATTGGCGGCTGGAAACCGAAGGGGTTTGTGAATCTTGCCCTGCTCAAAGGCTACCGGTTTTCCTTTGAATCCAGCAGCGACCACACTTCAACGCACATCAGCTACGCAATGGTGTACAGCGCGGGCACGGCGCGTGAAGATCTGGTCAAGGCCATGCGCGCCCGGCACACTTACGCAGCCACGGATAACATCATTGCCGAATGGCGCTGCGGCGAACACATGCTGGGCGACGAATTCAAAACCAGCCAGCCGCCGCAGTTTCACCTGAAACTCAAAGGCACCGGCGTCTTTAGCCGGGTCACCATCGTGAAAGACGATGGGGAAGTAAAAATCACTCAACCCAATCAGGCCGAAGTTGAATTGACCTGGACCGATCCCGATCCGATCTCTGGAAAGACGAGCTATTACTATGCGCGAGGCGAACAGGCCGATGGCGAACTCGTCTGGGTCTCGCCAATGTGGGTGGATTACCAGCCAAACAAGTGATCGCGCGGCCGGTAAAACCATCCGGACGAGACTTGGTAGACCCTACGCCATAAGTTGCGATGCTCTGGCTGCGCATTTTCCTGTGCTTTTTGCCGGTCGCAAGTGCCTGGGCGCACACGGTCGATACAAGCTATTGCCGGGTCGCGATCACGCCGCACATGATCGAATGCAAATTCACCTACGACCTCAACACCCTCCGGCGCATCACGCCGCTAGGCACAGACGGCGACCAGCCATTGACGCGGGCAACCCTGGAGGCCGCAACCCCCGCCATTGAGCGGTTCATCCGGGCGCATATCTATCTGGATTTAAACCAACGCGCGGCAGAATTTGCCGAAGCGGAACCACCTGCCTGGCCAACCGATGCCGGCGAGGTCATTCCCGAAAGCGAATTCGGGCAGCGCCTGTTGAGTTTCACTTTTCGCAACCCGGTTCTGAGTTTGCCGGAAGATCTGACGATCACGTTCGATTTTTTCGAGCAACTCGGCGGACTCCACACCGTTCTCGGCGCGTTCGTGTTCAACGGCCACGAAGACGAAGTCATCTTCACGCGCTTTGAACCGGATTACCTTTATGACACCGGCTATGTCATGCCGGTGAGTTGCCAGATCACGCAATACCTGCGGCTCGGCGTGAAGCATATTTTTCTCGGCTACGATCACATCGCCTTTCTGCTGGCGTTGCTGTTCGTAAAACGTTTTATCGACCTGCTAAAGATTATCACCGCCTTCACGCTGGCGCACACGCTGACGCTTGTCCTGGCCGTGTTGCAAATCGTCAAGCTCCCGCCGCAATCGGTGGAAATCGGCATCGCCGTCACCATCACATACGTCGCTGCGGAAAACCTGTGGACAAAGGATACCCGGCACCGCTGGATGATCACTTTCGGGTTCGGCCTGGTGCATGGCTTTGGATTCGCGAGTGTGCTGCGCGAACTCGGGCTGCCCTCAAATGGCTTGGCGCGTTCGCTCGTCTCCTTCAATCTCGGCGTGGAAGCGGGGCAAATCATCATCGTCGGCGCGCTCTGGCCAGGGCTGTGGTGGATCGGTGGCCAGGCCTGGGCTGGCAGGGTGCGGGTCGGAATGTCTAGCATCATCCTGCTTTTCGGAGCGGCCTGGCTGGTTGAACGCGTCTGCGGCCTGAAATTCATGCCGATCTAAGCCGGAACCACTCCTGGAAGCCGCAGTTCAACCACGGATTCACAGAGATGGTCACGGATAATAAAGGCGTGCGAAGATTGGCTCCGCTTCACCCCACGGGTCAACGACCTGAAACCCATTTTCATGCGTGTCCATCGGTGTCCATCCCTGGTTTTTTAAATTCCATTGCGGGTTCTCGGTTCATTGGTTAATAATGCGCAAAAGATGAATTTTCTTTGTCTCATCGAAGCCAAGCGCGAAGGGAAAATTATCGCGCCGGAACAGATTCAAGAATTCATCCGGGAATTCACCGCCGGGAAAATTCCCGAGTACCAGATGGCCGCGCTGCTCATGGCCATTTACTTTCGCGGGCTGAATTCCGCCGAGACCACTGCGCTCACGCTCGCCATGCGCGATTCGGGTGACGTGCTGAAATTTCCCAAAGATAAACGTCCGCTCGTGGACAAACATTCCACCGGCGGCATCGGTGATAAAGTTTCCCTCCCGCTCGCGCCGCTGCTGGCGTGTCTGGGTTTTCGCGTGCCGATGGTTTCCGGTCGCGGCTTGGGTATCACCGGTGGCACACTCGACAAACTGGATGCCATTCCCGGCTTCCAAACCCTATTGCCCGCCGCGCAAATCATCCGGCAGGTTCAAAGCATCGGCTGTGTCATCTGCGGGCAGACGGAACGGATGGTTCCCGCCGACAAAAAAATTTACGCCCTGCGGGATGCCAGCGGCACGGTGCCCAGCATCCCATTGATTGTGGCTTCCATTCTTTCCAAAAAGCTCGCGGAGAACCTGGATGCCTTGGTGTTGGATGTGAAATTTGGCGGTGCGGCATTCATGCCAACGCGCGCCGCCGCCCGTAAACTCGCCCAAGCAATGGTTGCTCTGGGCAACCAATGTGGCACCGATACCCGCGCTATGCTGACGGCCATGAACTCGCCGGTCGGACGCTCCGCTGGCAATTGGCTGGAGGTGAAGGAAAGTGTGGCGTGCCTCGAAATTGCCAAGCCAGACAAACCGGCAAACGCACCCGATTTGCGGCAGCTGGTGGTCGAATCTGCGGCACAACTGCTGGTGCAAACCCAAAAGGCCCCCATTTTAGCCGTGGCACGCCGGCAGGCCGAAGATTGCCTGAATACCGGCGCCCCGCGCAAAAAGTGGGACGAGATGATGGCGGCCCAAGGCGCAGATTTAAAAGCTTTCCAGCAAAAAATGTCCTGCGATTCCACTGCACAAGTGGTCGTTGAAGTCAAAGCGGGAACAGCCGGCTTCGTTTCCCGGTGCGATGCGCGCATTATTGGGGAAGTCATCCGTGATCTCGGCGGTGGGAGGCTTACGAAAGAATCGGTGATTGATTACGACGTGGGCGTGGATCTGCTGTCCAAACCCGGCGAGCGCGTGCAAAAATCCGGGACGTTGTGCCGTCTGCACGCTGCCGACGCCAGTTCAGCGAAAGCGGCGTTGGTCCGCCTGCAATCGGCTTTCGAGATTTCCTCCCGCCGGCCGCTGTCAACGCCGCTGATCGCGGAACTGGTTTCCGGTCAGGTATCCCGCCCTCGCCGGACTTAGCAAAGTTTTTCCCAAATGCTGATTTCCGGCATGCCCACCGCCAACTCCGGCACGCGTGGGAGCAAGGCTTGGATGTGCGCTGATTTCAGGTGGATGTCGAGGTGCGCTTTGCTGGTCCAGTTCTCGTAAAAGAGAAATTTCGCCGGGCTGTCACATAATTGGTGCAGATCATAATTGATGCAGCCCGGCTCCCGACGCGTCGGAGCCACGAGCTGAATCAAAGCCTGTTTCAATTCTGTTTCCTTACCCGGTTTGGCCTCAAAAGTGGCCACGACGGTGATGTTTTTTGCGCTCATAAATAATTTTAAAAATTCTTACCGGTGCCTAGCCAATGGATTCCAGGATTTTCTCCGCGGCGGCGCGTGGATTATCCGCGGCGTAAATCGGACGCCCGATGACCAGCCAGCTAGCGCCCGCCTGCATGGCTTCCCGGGGTGAGAGCGTGCGTTTCTGATCATCGGCTTTTTCTGTGCCGGTGCGGATGCCGGGCGTCACCAGTTGAATACGCGCCGGCAAGATTTGCCGCAAGGCCACTATCTCCAGAGGGGAACAGACCAGTCCGCGCAAACCGGACGCCACCGCGAGCCGGGCCAGGCGCAGCACTTGTGTTTCGGGATCTGCCTCGCAACCGATTTCCGCGAGGGTTTCATGGTTGGAACTGGTCAGTACGGTTACCCCGAGCACCAACGGGGCGGGCAGTCCCAGAGCTTTAGCCATTTCCTGGGCGGATTTTTCCGCCGCGCGCATCATTTCACCGCCGCCGCTGGCGTGGATGGTCGTCATCTGCACATCCAGCCGCGTGGCGGCCGCGATGGCCTTGGCGACTGTGTTCGGAATATCGTGAAATTTCAAATCCAGAAACACGCTCGCGCCCGTCGCACGGACGCGTTTTACAATGTCCGGCCCGGCGGAGACAAACAATTCCTTGCCGATCTTGAACGCGCCTACGGCGGGCGCGACTTGTTCGGCTAGTTGCAGGGCCTGCTCCGCCGAAGGCACGTCCAGCGCAACGATGATGGGGTTATGTTTAGCCACAGATGCGAACAGCTAAGCACAGATGAAAACCGATGAAAAGTATATCTGGCGGATCCGCCGGGAAAAACCGTCAGCGATTGGTTTCCGATGCGGGAATTTTTTGGAGCAGCTCATAATCCACCAGGGCATAGAGGAGTTCGCCGTCGTGCCGCCGCAGGAGTTTACCGGTTGCGTCGAATCGCAAAATGACATGGGCCGGTTTCATATCCAGCACACGGAACCCCAGTCCGGCCAGTTCGGCAACCACGAAATCCGTGGTGCTTTTGAGGAATTGATCGCGGGCCGTGCCGGCAAGCTGGAGGTGGTCGGCCACCTGCAGGGCGTCCAATCCGTCAATCCAGCCATAAACCACAATGTATTGGCGGCGGATATCGAGCCCGCTTTGCGGACAGCGCGCCAGCTTGGCGGCAATTTTGGATTCCAGCCGGCCGGTTTCCCAGATTTGCAGCAGGTCCGGGGGCACAAAAATGGCCAGCGGTTTTTTGGTGGGAATATAATGCGGCCGGACTCCGCATCGGGCGGCCCGGAGATCGGCCAGCACGGCGAATTCTTCGAAGGGGCTGTTAAAGTCTGCGTGCGGAATTTCCGCCAGCGTCTGCATTTCCACCGGCATATTTTCGCCAACGCGGTTGTAGCGCACCACTATATCCAAACTGCGGCCCTGCACCGGCCGGGTTTGTGAATGATAAATGGTGCTGGTGCCGCGCAACTTTTCCCGATGGGCCAGGAACCATTCCGGTTCGCGCCAGTTTTCCGGCTGTAGCTCGCGCGCAAACGGCAGGCCGAATTCGGTGAGAAACAAGTCGCCGCCCTCCGCGGTGGTCGTGTGAAAATATGGCACTCCCAGAATGGTGCGCCGGGTGTAATGAACGGGAATGGCGATCATAAAATAGGGGTAGTCTGAAGGGGAAAGCGGTTTGTGCCAGTCTAAAATTCTTCCTTCGGCCGGTGATTCTGCTAGTCTGCCGGCATGAAAATTGTCCGCCACACTGACAGGAATTTTTCCGCCCGGCTTCGCGAAGTTGCCGCCGATTCCAGCCTCTTCGACGCACAAATCGAAGCCCGGACCAGGGAAATTCTGCAGGAAGTGGCCGCGCGCGGCGACGATGCGGTATTGGCGTTTACGGAAAAGTTCGACGGCGCAAAACTCACCGCCGGGCAACTGGCCGTGACCCAGGCGGAACTTTTTAGCGCCTCGCTGACCGCAGATGAATCATTACGCGCGGCAGTGGCCGAAGCGGAAAAGAACATTGCCGGGTTCGCCAAAAAATCACTGCGCAAGGGCTGGCAATCCAAAAATTCCCACGGCGCAAGCATCGGCGAAAAATTTGACCCCTTCACCCGGGTTGGCGTTTACATTCCCGGCGGCACCGCCCCGCTGGTCTCCACGGCGCTGATGACCATTACGCTCGCCAAAGTGGCGGGCTGCCAGGAAATTGTGGTCACCACGCCATGCGGCAAAGATGGCACGGTAAATCCAGCAATCCTCTTTGCGGCACGCGCCGCCGGAGCGACGGAAATTTATCGCGTGGGCGGTGCCCAGGCAGTGGCGGCGCTTGCGTATGGAACCAACACGATCCGCCGGGTGCAGAAAATTTTCGGCCCCGGCAACGCCTACGTCAGCATGGCCAAACGCCTGCTGGTGGGGCGCGTGGCGATTGACCTGCTCGCCGGACCGAGTGACTTGCTGGTGCTGGCCGATGACACAGCCAATCCCAGGTTCGTCGCTTCTGACATGCTCGCTCAAGCCGAGCACGGCTCCGGCCACGAACGCATCTGGCTGGTGACGACTTCGGCAAAATTGCTCAAGGCGGTGGAAAAGGCCATCGCCCAGCAGTTACCCAAGCTGCCACGCCGCGAACTCATCCAGCGGGTGCTGGGCCGGAATGTCTGGCTTATCCAGGTCGCCAGTCTGACGGATGGAGTGGGGCTGGCGAATCAGATCGCGCCGGAGCATTGCGAGGTCATCACGCGCGATGCGCGCCGTCTCAGTGCCGGCATCGTGACCGCCGGCGCAATTTTTCTCGGCAACTGGTCGCCGACGGTGTTGGGTGACTACGTGGCCGGACCGAGCCATGTCTTGCCCACCGACGGTGCGGGTGCGTCCTTTGCCGGGCTCACCGTGGATCAATTCCAGCGGCGGACGAGCGTGGTGGAATATGATCGTGCCTCCCTCAAGAAAGCGCTGAAATCAGTGCAAAAATTCGCGGAGCTGGAAGGTCTGGGTGCCCATGGCAAAAGTGCGGCGATCCGTCAGCAGCCGGTTTGAAATTCCGGGCAGGCGAGCTTACCAGAGGGAAAAGGCGGTAAGCGGGCCCGCCCGGGCTGAAAACAAATGGTGGCGAAATTGCCAAAGCTCGGGCAATCTTTGATCGTAAAGAAGTGAGTTGACTATGACTATGAAATTACCAGCGAATGCATCATGCGGTCTGCCAGAGATCCGCCCGTCAGTATTGTTGCAGGGAAAAACAGTGCGCCCCGCCGGCCTAAAATCCTGGTTACTACTCAGCCTCATCCAGTTGCTGCCGTGCTGCTGCCTGCAGTTGTCCGCACAAAGCTACAGCGTGGACTGGTATAAGATTGCCGGCGGCGGCGGCACCAGCACGGGTGGCACATATTCAGTCAGCGGCACCATCGGTCAGCACGACGCCAGCGCACCCATGACTGGCGGACAATATTCCCTCATCGGCGGCTTCTGGGGCTTGATCTCCGTGGTGCAGACACCAGGCCTGCCCAAACTCAGCATCAGCCACGCGGGCAACAATGTCATCATCTCGTGGCCAAACACCGGTACTTACACGTTGCAGCAAAACGCGAACCTCGCCGTGACCAACGGCTGGACGACGAGCGGGTATGCCGTCACCCTCGCCAGCGGCACGAATAGCATCACGATCACCTCTCCCACGGGTAATTTATTTTTCCGCTTGAAGCAGTGACGTGGTGTTGCCGCGTTAAAAAGGCCAGGAATGGCCAGCCCGAATTGGAGTTTAACCGGACTGACGCAAGGGGAAGGAAACACGCGTGCTTAACAGTCTTCGCTTCATTTACGAAAATCGGCCCGTATTTTGTTCGCCGCCAAATGGCGTCACCCTCTGGATATTTTTATGAAAATGGAATTACGAAAATCCTTTCAATTCGAGGCGGCGCATTTATTGCCGCTGCTTCCCCCAAAACACAAGTGCCGCCGGCTGCACGGGCACAGTTTTACCGTGGAAATCGTCGTGGCCGGAGAATGCGATGAAAAGTTGGGCTGGCTGATGGATTATGCGGACATCTCGGCTGCCTTCAAACCCATCTGGGAAAAATTGGATCATTATTACCTCAACGAAATCCCCGGGCTGGAAAATCCCACCAGTGAAATAGTGGCTGTGTGGATTTGGAAAAAGCTGAAACCACGGCTGCCGCTGCTGGCGGAAATAGTCGTCGCAGAAACCTGCACGGCCAGGGCCGTTTATCGCGGGGAATAAATCCGGTCCCGACCGCAGCCGCGCAGCCTGGACCGGCACAAACGGATCACAATTTTGAGTGACTTAACTCTGCGTGAACTTTCAGCAAACCCTTCAGCAAGGCATCCCAGTCGGCCTCGGTGCTTTCCCAGCCGGCGCTGAAGCGAACCGAGCGCACCGCCTGCGCCGCCTTTAGCCCCATGGCGGACAGTACGTGCGAGGGATCCTCCTTGCCGGTGGTACACGCGGAGCCGGTGCTGACGGCGAAACCCGCCTTATCCAGACGGATCACCCACTGCAATTTGCGATCCCCTTCGGGCATGAGCGCAGAGACCGTGTTCCACAGGCGCGGGGCATGCCCGCCTACGATGCTGGCGCCGGGCAGGGCGCGAAGGAATTCCCGCTCAAAATTATCGCGCCAGACGCCGCGCAAAACATGTTCGCCACGGCTCATTTGTTTTTCGCGCGCCTCCAGGGCGGCCATCATGGCTGCGATGATGGCGACATTTTCCGTGCCTGCCCGACGACCGCCTTCCTGCTTGCCGCCGTGAAGCAACGGGGTGAGCGCACTGCGGTGAGGGACTTTAAGAAAGCCCACCCCGCGCGGCCCGCCGAATTTATGCGCCGCGCCACTGACAAAATCACAGTCCCCCAAACCTTTCAGAGGCAGCTTGCCGATGAATTGCACGGCGTCGGTAAAAAAGGGGATTTTGTATTGCTGGCAGATGGCGCGCGCCTCGCGCCAGGGCTGGATCACGCCGGTCTCGTTGTTGGCCGCCATCACCGCCACCAAGCCGGGGCGGGCATCGGCAAGTTCCATGGTGAGCCAGTCCAGGTCAATCACGCCATCACGGGTGACTGGGATCAACCGCGCCCGCTTGCCAAAATAAAAGTGCGCGGAATCGAAGACGCACGGATGTTCGATGGCGGAAATCCAGACTTCGCCCGAGGCACCCAGTTTCCGGGCAAAATGGTGCAGCACCATGTTGTTGGCCTCGGTTGCGCCACTGGTCCAAATGAGATCGAGCGGATGGCAGCCAAGGTAAGCGGCCAGCTTTTCGCGCGCATCGGCGAGGGCAATGGCGGCTTTGGCACCGGCTTGGTGCATGGACGACGGGTTGCCACCGATCAGCTCGGTAACGTGCAACCACGCTTCGCGCGCCTCGCGCATCACGGGCGCGGTGGCGTTGTAATCGAAGTAAATCATCGGCAGGCAATGATAATTAAGCTCCAGCGACTGGCGAGGATTTAAATCTTCCGGCCGGTAGCCGGTAGAAAAAACGTCTCGCTCGCCATTCAGCGGGGGCCGATTCAAACACCTTTGATCCGGGCGATGAGGGCGCGCAATACTTTACGGTGAGCGCTGGTGAAGGCCAAAGCCTGCATCTGCGATGGGGTTTTCCAAACCGTGCCAGCCGGAGCCGGAATTTTTCCGGCAGTGACCAGAAATGCTTCCAGCGTCATCCGATAGTTCGTGATGGCATGCTTTACCTGAAGGAGCGGAGCCAGTTCCACAGGAGCCCCGCCAAATCGGGCTTGGAACTGTGCTCTGGGATCGGCCGGCTTTCCGGTGGTTTCCACATTCGGGAATTCCCATAGGTGCGCATTCACCTGACCAGTCGGGCGCTGGCGCACCAGGTATTTTCCATCTTGCCCGACCACTAGAGCCAGAAAATGCCGGGCGACGGAGGCTTGCCGTTTGGGCAGGTTAGGCAAGCTTTGGGTGCGACCGGTACGGAAGGCTGCGCACTGCGTATGCAGAGGGCAGACCAGACATTGAGGTTGGCGGGGCGTGCACACCAAGGCCCCGAGTTCCATCAAGGACTGATTCAACCAGGAACAGAAGTTTTTTCCGCCGCCCGGCGGCCAGTTTTTCTGGCGCTTGAGCCGCAGCAACTTTTGCTTTTGCGCTTCCGTCACCAGTTCCCCAGCCAACCGCCAAAGCCGCTCATTCGTGGTCTTCTCTTTGGGGTTTTCCGCAATGCCAAACACCCGCGTCAAAACGCGGATGACGTTCCCGTCCAGAATCGGCGTGGGTTGGTTGAAGGCAATGCTGCAAATGGCGCCAGCGGTATAGCGCCCGATGCCGGGCAAGGCGAGCATCTCGGTAAAATTTTCCGGAAAAACGCCACCATGTTGCGCCACGATGAGTTGGGCCGCTTTTTGCAGATTGCGCACACGCGTGTAGTATCCCAGACCTTCCCAGAGCTTATGAATTTTTGCCGGTTCTGCCCCGGCGACATCCGCAATGGTTGGCAAGGCTTGTTGCCAGCGGTTCCAATAGGGAATCACCGTCTTCACTTGCGTCTGTTGCAACATGATTTCGCTTACCCATACCGCGTAGGGATTGCGGGTGCGCCGCCAAGGCAAATCACGGGCATTCCCGGCAAACCAAACGAGCAATTGGGCCACCAGTTCAGAAACTCGTGGCTGGCTGCAGGCGGTTGGCTTGGGGCGGACCATGGCGGATCGGATTATTGCCCGTTACGGTTCCGCAACAATAAAAAAATCACAATAAAAAAATCCAGCCTCAAGCTCGCGTTTTTCTAAGCCCGGCAAGGCAGTCGGAGCTTCGCTTTAGCAGCACGGTCCGGCGACGCGGTTGGGAAGGCAATCTTTTGGCGTCATAAATTCCCTTCGTCCTCCC
>CAISVF010000028.1 GCA_903888765.1 uncultured Verrucomicrobia subdivision 3 bacterium
CACGTTGTTCGTGTCATAGGCTTGCACCGTCGCCGTAAACACGGAGCCGGCCGTGATCGTACTGACCGAAGGCGTCACCGTGAAATGGCCCAGGCGCGATAGGTCAGGCGTGATCACCTCGCTTTGAACAGCCGGCGTCAACAGCCCGCTGCTGCCGGTGATCGTCGGGCCGCCCGGCACCGTGTCGTGATAGTAGAAAGTGGCGCTGCTGGTACCGTTGCTGATCACCACGTTGGAAATCAAAGTCGTACCATCCGCCCCCGACAGAAACGTCCCGCCCCCAGAAGTAGAACTTAAACCCACCACCGTATCACCGGTCGCCGCATACGTGGTGTTGCTCTGATTTAACAAACTCACCGTTAGCAACGCCGAGTTGCGGTTCAGTTGTATAATCTGCGAACCCGGGCTAAAGGCCAGCTTCGTCGCCCCAAGGCCGGTGGATCCGAAGGGTGGAGTCACATTGTACCAGCTGGAATCCACGCGCATCACATCATATAAGAACCTGCCGTCACTCAGCGGCAGCGGCGTGCCACTTTCGTAAAACAGGATGGTGCCAATGTTGGCCGGCTCGGCGATCGCCCCGCCGGTGGCTACCGCATTAGCAACAGGCGGGGAATTTCCCGGCGTCGGATCAATGAACAGCTGGCAAGTTCCGCCAAAAGTATATTGCAGCACTACGATGTAATTGGTCGCATCCGCCAGATTCGCCGGAGCCCAGCTGATGGCACCGCCCAGCCGCTGAATCCCCAGATTATAATGAGTACTATCCGAGCCGGCGCGACCATAAAGGGTTATGGGGTCATTGCCCAGTGGCGCATTGTTGACGTTGGAAGCCAGCATCGTCAGCATGGGCGCGCCGGCTGTGGTTGGATTGACCACGGTTTGGAGCAGGAAGGAAAAATACGCTGAACCGCTGGTAATGGCATTCCCGATACTGCGAAGGAATTCACGGTCCGTGGCCCCTTTGTTGACATAGAAATGCGCGGCCACATTGGTCGTCTGATTGGGCAGGGGTTTGAGCAGCGGAGTTGTTGTGCTCGCCAGATCACCGGTTTGAATCAGCAGGTTCCCCGTGACCGCAGTATTCGCCGATGAATCGCTGGTGCAATACCACGGCCCCGTCGCCGGAATGTTGGTGGACGTAGGCATGCTGGCAATGAGCGCATAATCAAAACCGTCCTCCATCTGGGCTGGATTAGCAATGCCGCCACCGGTTTGAATCACTTGGGATAAAGCACTGGAGGTGCTCGCGCTATTATTCGCATCGCCGCCGTAAATAGCCGTGATGGCATATGTCCCGGCACCGCCGGAAGTCGTCAGGGTGGCGGCGTTGGCTGCCACCGGAGCAGTTCCCAGCACCGCTGCACCATTCAAAAAGGTCACCGTGCCCGTCTTCAATCCGGCTCCGCTAATGGTGGCGGAGAAGGTGATCTGTGAGCCTTCATTCGCCGGATTGGCTGAACTCGCCAGCGCGGTAGCGGTGCTATTAATGATCACCGGCACCGTCGCGGTTCCATTCGCCACTCCACCCGAACTGGCGTCGCTCGCAGTCAACAGGGCGCTGCCCACGGTATTATTGGTCAACGAAAAAACCCGGGTTCCACCCGAGAGCGCCGCATTCAGCGGCAGAGTGTCGCTGATAAATCCGGAAACCACACCAACGGAATCCGTGCAACTGGTCACTAGATTATATTGTGCATCCAACGCCGCGACTGTGACCGGATATCCCACCGTGGAATGCTGAGCCAAAGGCAAACCAGTCTTACCCGGGGTTACGCCATAAGTCGCAGTTTCACCCGGAGCCAGGACTAAAATTCGAGCCACTGCCCCCGGAGCCACGGAATAAGCCGGACTCGTGTTCGCCGTGATGCTGCCATTGGAAATATCGGTGGCCGTCAAGGTACGACCTCCGCCGGCAAGAATATTGGTAACCACCAAACTCACCACCCCGCCACTCAAGACGCTGTTCGGCGGCAGGACGGCATTAGCGTCATTCACCGCTGAGATACCCACCATATCAGTCGATGACACCATATTCCAATAGGCATCCACGGCTTGGACCGTCACGCTAAACCCGCCGCCCGCAGTGCGGGTCGTTGGAACTCCGGTCTTGCCGGTTGCCGTGCCAGGGGCGGCGGTTTCACCCGGCAGCAGCAATTGCAACTGGGAAAAGGCTCCCGGCATAATAGTAATGCTCGCGCTGGTGCCGGTGTTGGTGCCCACACTGGCGGTCAGCGTTATGGCCTCAGCCTTAAAATCAGTCACATTGATGGTAAACGCCCCATTGGTCATAGGTTTCAAATTGTCGCCATACGTTCCATCGCTGTTCGCGTCAAACTGGGCCGCTCCGGAGCTGGACAGTAATACGGTGATGCCATCCGCAATACTGCTGGTAATGGGTCCGCTGATGGAATAGGCCTGAACGGTGGCGGTAAATGTCTGGGCTGCATTTGTGGAACTCACGGAAGGAATCACGGTAAAATGATCAATACTCACCCCGGAAGTAAAGGTGACCGTGGTTGTCTGGTTGAGGACAATGGAATCCGTTGTGTCTGTGGCGGTGAGGATGGCGGAACCACCCACGGTGGATTGTACGGTAAAGGTGGCCACCCCTGCCGCCGAAGTGGTGACGGAAGCCGGCAAAATGGCATCCGTCGTGCCGCCACGACTGGATGAAAGCGTCACGGTCTTTCCAGAAAGCGGATTGGCACTGGCGTCTTGCAAAATAACCGTGATGATGGAAGTAGTTGCGCCATCGGCGGCTACGGTCGTCGGATTCGCCACCACCGTGGAACTGCCTGCGACGTTATTGTTCACTTTGTAAGTCAGCACCACCAGTCCCGCACCACCCTTGCCGCCCGGCTTCACCAGAGTGACGTTGGCCGCACCGCCCGCGCCGCCGCCTGGTGCAAACCCATTGGTGCCCGCCAGCGAAGAAGTGCCACTTGTCAGAGCCGGACCACCCGCGCCGCCCCCTGCACTGCCGGAGGGGCCGGCACCCGCGCCGCCCGCGCCGGAATGTGCCACCCCGCTCCCACCGCCCACCGAGGTGCCTCCGCTCGTGCCGGCAAAGTCAGCAAAATTGGCCTGTGCACTGGTCAGGGGAATATTTCCATTCGTAGTGGCGATACCGCCCAAAATACCGCCGACGCGAGCGGCGCTGGTGCCAACTACCGTGGTTCCATTGCCACCCGGCCCTCCCACCGCACAGACTAATGCACCATTGGTGCTTCCCGGGGTGGTATTGCCAAAGTAAGAGGAACCACCGGCACCACCATTACCCCCGGCGACCGCATTCGTCGCCCCGCCGGCTCCCACCGTCAGGTTATACACCGCTCCCGGGGTCACATTGACGGTGTAGCGCACATAAGAACCGCCCGCGCCACCGCCCGTGCATTCATAATTGGCTGACCCCGCATTGCCACTAGCGCCGCCGCCGCCATAGGCTTCCACCTGGAGGGAATACACATTGGCCGGACAAGTCCAGTTGGTATTACCTACAATGTTATTGGTCACTGAAATTTGCGCCTGCGCCAGCATGGAAAATGCAAACACAGCCACCATCAGCGTGTACAGTTTTAGAGGTTGGCCGAAAGCCATGGGATGGAATCGAAACGAGGTTGTTGTCATGAGTTAGTTATTGGTTTAGATGGTGTTGCATTAGTGACGGCAATATGACTGAATTAGGCGTGGGTACGTTGGCTATTAATTTGTTTTTTCCTTGTTGGTTGAGAATGGTCGTCGTCTAAGACTGCTCACTAAATCGCCAAGGACAACATGACATTCAAACAACGCGTTGATGGTAGAAATAATTTGAAGCTTCTTAAATAGTCATTTTGTACTAGTATGCCATTTATTGTTTGAGTTCGCCTTTTAAAGCCTGCCAAGATGCCGGTATGAAACGCTATTTGCCGGCCGGCGCCACCCTGTTGTTGTTTTTTTTACTCTCCCCCTGTCTCAGCGCCGCAGCATCGACCGGAATGAAGTCTTGGCTGGAAAAAGAATTCCCCCGCCTGCTGGAACTCTATCAAGACTTCCACGCCCATCCCGAATTGTCATTTCACGAAGAAAAAACCGCCGCGCGACTGGCAGCGGAATGGGAACAGGCCGGATATCAAGTCACCACGCGCGTTGGCGGATTCGGGGTGGTGGCAGTCCTGAAAAACGGCCCGGGGCACACCCTGCTGCTACGCACCGAAACCGATGGCCTGCCCGTAACTGAGCAGACCGGCCTGCCCTTCGCCAGCACCGTGACCGCCCGGGATGACGGCGGGAAAGAAGTCGGCGTAATGCATGCCTGTGGCCACGATATTCACATGACCTCACTGGTCGGCACCGCCCGCCTGCTCGCGCAACTGACTAATCAGTGGCACGGCACGCTGGTTTTGATCGCCCAGCCTGCGGAGGAGCGCGGGGGCGGGGCCAAGGCAATGCTGGCCGATGGCCTGTTTACGCGCTTTCCGCGCCCGGATTACTGTCTGGCCCTGCATGATTCCGCCGACGCGCCGGCGGGAAGGATCACCTATGCCAAGGGCTATTCCTCGGCCAATGCTGATTCTGTCGATATCACGGTGCGCGGCATCGGCGGACATGGCGCGTATCCCCATAAAACCAAGGACCCCGTCCTGCTGGCGGCGCAAATTGTGGTGGCCTTGCAAACCATCGTCAGTCGCGAAACCCGGCCCGGTGAGGCCGTGGTGGTCACCGTTGGCACTATCCACGGTGGCACGAAAAACAACATCATTCCGGATGAAGTGAAGCTTCAATTAACTGTCCGGACCTACGGCGATGAATCGCGCCAGCAGACCCTGGAAGCTATTAAACGGATTGTGCGCGGATGCGCCCTCACTGCCGGCATTCCCGAAGATCTGCTGCCGGTCGTCAAGCCAGGCGCAGATTACACCCCGTCCCTGTATAACGACCCTCAATTGACCGAGCGCGTCATGGGCGTCTTAATCGCGCAGTTTGGCGCAGCGAACGTCACCACCAAAGAGCCGGGCACCGGCGCAGAAGATTTCAGCCGCTATGGACGCACGGATGAAAAAATCCCGATCTGCATGTTTAATGTGGGTGCCATAAACCCGGAAATTTACGCAGCTGCCAAAAAAGCCGGAACCGCGCTGCCATCCCTGCACTCCTCCCGCTGGGCTCCGGATGCGGAGCCGACACTGAAAACCGGCATCACCGCCTTGACCGCAGCCGCGCTGGACCTCTTGGGTAAATAGCGAATAGGCGCGCCAGCGCCGGCTTTGAAAAAATAGGCAGCACGGGGCAGCAAGGATTTTTGCTTTTTATGGTAGGCGGAGATTTGAAAAGCCATTTAACTGGGCCGAAACCCCACCAAAAGCCCAACAGCCAACTTGGCCTT
Source organism: uncultured Verrucomicrobia subdivision 3 bacterium (assembly GCA_903888765.1). GTDB lineage: Bacteria > Verrucomicrobiota > Verrucomicrobiia > Limisphaerales > UBA11358 > UBA11358. Next base: position 5,369 of record CAISVF010000028.1, read on the forward strand.
GGAGGCGGCAACACAGATCTATGGATGTGATGGAAAGGCGCGAAAATTGGCTCATTTTGCTTGGCTCTGAACCCACAAAAACTCTGCCGGACTCAAAGCCTCCGCTATTCCCGTTAATTTCGTTGGGCCACGGGCGTGATGGCCGGTGCCGGATCCTGTGGCGCCAAAATTAAAACCGCAATGCGCGTCGGAGATTCGACCCGCGGCTGCCGCACAAACGATAGAGCCCGGCCGGTAGCCAGACCCGCCCTTCCACATTCCGGCTCACATCCAAAAGGGTGTGTTCCACTCCGCCGATTTTATAGGCCAAAGGTGCTGCGCGAGCATTTTCTCCGCCTCGGCTTGCAACCGCTGATGGATCAATCCCGCCGCCGGTTCGGTTGCAATCAACTTCTGGACCGATTCCAGCTGACCGTCCAGCACCAACAGACTCGTATGGCTGGGACGCATGGCTCCCCAGAGGCTCATGGCCGCGTCGTTTTCGGCACGCCGGGCACCGGTTGCCGTTAAACACACCAGAAAAACTACCAGATGAGATTTTGTCATAGGACGGAAATTTGAGAGTTTAACGCATCATCGCCACAAGCCCGATTCTTGCGCAGGTCAGACTTCTCTCTAGCTTGGCAGACCAGCCCGCTTTGCGATCAAGTATGACCTGTATGGGGTGGCTTTTATGCGGAAACTGACAAATGGATTCGCCCCGCGACAAAAGATTCTCCGCCGCCTTGCCCCGGCGCAGCGTTACCTTGGCGGGCAAATAATAGCACAAAGATGTTATAGGCGAACCCGAAACCCATCGCTACCTTCATCGAGGATCAAGCAATAGTCGATCCCGTCAATCTGACATTGAAGTGCCCTGTACCGAACAAATGTCGGGTTGCAGAAATCCAGTGCAACTGCGAGGGTTGGCAAAAGCAACCGTTTAAACCAGTTTGAAATATTGCCGCAAACAATTAGCAGATCGAATGACTGAAATCATTATTAAAAAATGTTTTTTGGTTCACGGTCATCGCGCCTGTCTTCCGGTAAAATCTTCTCGCCTCCCCCACCAACCTATTTCCTATCCACCATTATGACGACTTGCAATAATTGGCAGCCACCCCGGGAACCCGTTGCCACCACCAACCGGCAGCGCCCAGGGCCGCGCCGGAAGCAATTGCTGGCTCTGACGGTGGCTATTGCGCTGCCGCTGATGAAAATCAGCCGGGCTCTCGGCGAAGAGAATGATGTGGGCTATCGTAAGGGGTATTATCGTGAAGACGACGGCCGCATGCGCATCAGCACGGATACTTGGCAATTCAATCTGGGGATTAAAGATAATATCCGGGTGAACGGCGAGGTGATTGTGGACGGAATTTCCGGAGCCACCCCCAATGGTGCCCCGCCTCAAACCCAATGGCCGATAAATACGTTCAGCCAGAGTTACAGCCAGAATTATGGCCAGAACTACGGACAGCTTTTCATCAATGAAGTGAATGATCCGGCCAACCAGACCCTCTATACGGCAGGGTTATTCGGAGCCGTCGGTGACCCGGCTGCTTATCAAGCTTACACCAATTATGTGGCGACTTTGAATCCCGCACAATTGGCCAACCAAGCCAGCAATGCAGTTTATACGGCGTATAACAGCTTAACCAACCACCCCAATTATCATCACAATAAGGTGCCTCTGGCAGAGATGCATGACCACCGGAATGCGTTCTCCATTCAAATGCCGATGACTTTTGGACTGCACTCCATAACGCCATCGTTCGCTTACAGTGCGGAAAGCGATTATATTTCCTTCGGCGGAGCGCTGAACTACTCCCTGGCGCTGAATGATAAAAACACCACCCTCAGCGCCGGTTGGGGGCACAATAGTGATAGTGTTCGGGACGACCTGGGCATCTGGGAAAACAAAATGACGGACAACGCATTTTTGGGCCTGGTTCAGCTCTTCGGGCCGAAAGCTTATTTAACCGTCAACGCCTCCGTCGGCTTTGAGCACGGCTATCTGGCCGACCCGTACCGTGAAGTTTTCTTTGCCAATGTTCCCCAGAGCTCGTTTGATGACCCGCAGGGGAATGGTAATCCGGAGGTGCGCCCGCGGCATCGCAACAACCAGATTCTATACACCTCCTGGACTCAGTTTGTGACACCGCTCAATGGTAGTTTTGAATTAAGCTACCGCTTCTTCCACGATTCCTACGGCATCTTCGCCCACACGGCGGAACTGGACTGGCACCAGAAAATCGGCAAGCATCTGGTGATCTCCCCGACGTTTCGCTACTACGTCCAGAATGCGGCGGATTTCTATTATGTCATGGTGCCTGACGTTAATCATCCGCCTTCCTTTTATTCCTCGGATTATCGGCTCTCCCAAATGGAAACCTTTGCCACCGGCGTCAGTTTGACCTGGCGCGTGCAAAAACACCTGTCCTTGGATGTCAGCTACCTGCGTTACGTCATGCAAGGATTGGATGGCGTTACCTCGCAGAGCGCCTATCCCGCCGCCAACCTGGTCAGCTTTGGCGCGCGCATCTGGTTTTGACCGAATGATGGATCCATGTCATTGACTGCCAGCCATAGTTTGACGCCAGCCGGTTCTGGCCCGCCCGCCCGCCCGGAAGGAGCCGGGGGCGTTTTGGCTCGTGTCACGCAATCCGCCCAAACCACCGTGCAACGGGGATTGCACAAACTCGAATTCC
>CAISVF010000029.1 GCA_903888765.1 uncultured Verrucomicrobia subdivision 3 bacterium
CATCAGTATTTCCTCGGACAAGGGCGACAGTGCGGTGTCCGGAATCGAGCACATCAAGTTGCCACTCATTTCAAGGGCGTAACTGGCAGTGCCGAGCGATGCCGCTGCGTCAAATTTGGCAACCTGCTGTGTGGGATGCACCCTGCGACTGGCTAAGCAAACACTCATAATAATCAGCATTGCTAGCGTTGTGGCCGGAATCAGTCGGGGCCAGATATCTTGCCAACGGAAGCTGGTTGCCGGTTCGGCGGACCGGATGGCGCCCAGAATCGCTGTATGCAACGATGGCGCGTCTGTCGGTTGAGGGCGGGCTTGGGTAAAGGCCTGGTCCACGGCGGCGGCATCCGCCGCAAAACGGCGCAGCTCTGCGGATTCAGCCAGCGCGCGCTCCACTGCTGGCGACAGCGCTTTGCGTTCGTCGAGCGCATGGGAGATGCGCCATTTGGTCAGCCACGTTTTCATGATGTTTTTGCGCTCGATACTTTGTTGTAATCGCCGAGGTTGATTTTCGCCGTTGGCATGGCCTGTGCCAGGGTTGGTGCCGGGTTCAATTGCTGGCCGAGTATTTGCCGGGCGCGAAAGAGCAGCACTTTGACATGCACCCGGGTTTTGCCGAGCACCTGGGCGATTTGGCGTACCTCCATATCTTCGGCGTAACGCAGCCAGAGCGCCTGGAATTGATTCACGGTCAGGCTTTGGCGCGCCAACTGCCAAAGTTGTTGCCGGTCCTCTTGCTGTGCGAGCAGTTCTGCCGGATTAATTTCTTCCACCGCCTCGGGCATGGCTCCCTCTGCTGTCGGCGGCGCGGAGCGCTGCCGGTCAATCCATTTGCGGCGCGCGATGGTGAATAGCCATGGGGCAAATTCCCGGCGCGCATCAAATTGCGCCATGCTTTGCGACGCTTTGACGAAGGTCTCCTGGGTGACTTCCCGCGCATCCGTGGCATTCCGGCAAAATTGGGTGACAAAGGCATGGACCCGATGTTCATATCGGTAGATCAATTCTTCAAATGCCGCGAAGGAGCCAGCCTGCGCTTGTTGGGCCAGTTCCGCATCCGGGATTGAGGGTGATTCTTGATTCATGACCGGCTTCGTGGCCAATAGTGTGCGGCTGGCGGCTGGCTCGCTGGCACGAGCGTAGCATGTTCCTTCAGCCAAACCAAGTCTGCGAGCGAATAGAACCAGCGGCGTCCTTCGGCATGGCCGTCCGCAAACGACAGCCTGCCCCCGTGGTTGTGGTAATCGGCGGGTGTGTCCACGGTGCTGCACTGGGAGCCCACGTCCACTCGAAAAAAACTATCGTTGATGGTCGGCCAATGCTCATCAATAAATACAAAAAAGTCGGCGGGGCGAATGATGGAACCAGAAGTCGGAAAGACAACTCCAGCCCCGTCGAGACTGATTCCGTTCATGAAGCCGTTCATGGAATAACTGCGGATATTACCCGATTTATCTCCCGGGCATTTGTAAATGTCCGGATGGGCGGTGTAACGACCTAATAGACTGTTCTTGAGCAGCATGAGGTTTGTATTGTCTGGCCCGGGTGGTTGGGTGAGCCAGCCATCACACCAACTGCCGGTGTTACTGCCCCAACCAGCGGGGTTGGGAACCAGCCGCGAGCCGTGATCATCTGCATATATCTGCCATGCCAGTTGCAATTGTTTCGTATTGTTTAAGCACCGGATGCCTTGTGCCCTGGCTTTGGCGGAGGTCAAGGCCGGCAGCAACAGTGCTGACAGGATACCGATGATGGCGATGACCACCAGGAGTTCGATCAAGGTGAAACCGGCTGTCGGCCCTAAGCCGGTGTGTGTCTTATGCCGATCCTTCCTTGCCGGTTTGGCGGCGTTCATTGCAACAGTCTGGCAATCCTGGGTCGCTCGGCCTTGATTTGCGCATAGTCCAGCTTGAGTCCGGCCGGAGCGAGCACGGTGCCAAAGAAATCGTATATGCCTTGGACGCTTTCAAAGGGCACTTGCACACTTTCCAGAGCCGTGCTGCCGAATTTGTTTTTCAAGTTTTTATCCGCACCCGCTTGCAAGAGCGCTTGGACGAGGTCCGCGTGTCCGAAAAAGGCAGCGCACATGAGCGCGGTCGAGCCGTCATTGTTTTGCCGATTGAGGTTCGCTCCGCCAGCGATTAATGCCTTCGCGGCTTGCGTCTGCCCGGCAACGGCGGCGGTTATCAGGGGAGTGCTGCCGGTCTTGGGATCCTTTGCATTTAAGTCGGAGCCGTTCGCAATATGCTGGTTGATGGCTTCCACGTTCCCATTAAATGCTGCGTCCTGCAGGTTGACTGTTCCCGCCGCTGCCCATTTTGAAACCGGTTTCTTTGGGTGGGAATCGCCGCAACCGGTAAGAAAGTGGACGGCCAATGCGGGCAGGAGCAGTATTTTTAGGATTTTCACGAGTGTATTGTTTTTTGAATACCAGCCTTGTCCCCTGCTTTCCCTGTATTGGCCGTGTGCTTGTGTCGTACCGTTCAAGCGGCTGCTTGCGAGCCCTATTCTTTTGCTTCCTTCGCCGCCCGTTTGGCGGCCTTTCGTGCGGCGTCCGCCTTCATTATTTGCACCACCTCACCGGTTGACAAGTCGAGTTTGCCCGTCACGCGACTGCCGGTTTGCGCGATCGTGATCGCATTTGCCAGGCTGACCGTCTCCGGCTTGTCATTCTGCAGCTTTGACAGGGCCAGCAAGCCTTGCGCGATGGATAAGATGTGCCCTGCCACTTCGCCGCTATCGGCCACGAGTGTAAGGGTGCCATGGAATTTTTTCCCGGATTCGCCCAGCACCAATTGCACGGATTGTGACAGTTTCAAAATGGCGGCGTTGGGATCGGAGTCGGCCAGTTTCATTTTTTGAGCTGCCGCTTCCACCATCGGTGTGCTGTCAGGCAAACCAAGTTCGGGGAACATGTTGCTGCTGGCAAGATTGGGTGTGGTGCCCGCCAGCACATCCAGGACGGCGGCCACGCTTTCTTCTCGCTTGCCGAAAATCACCCGATTGCCTTGGATCGCCGCGTACACGCGTGGTTGGACGCCCTCTTTGGCCGGCTTTTTGTTGTCAATCCAATGATGAATGACATTCTGGCCGTGCGGGCTGCTTTGGTAATCCCGGGCCGCCTGCGCCAACGACACCAGGTGGGCGGGATCAAAATCCGCATAGATCATCAGCACGCCATCTTCCGGCGCTGCACTGGTCCCGTAAAGCGTCATGCCATGGAGTTGCGTGCGCAGGTCAAGATGGAACTGGCGTTGAAAGGTGGCTAGTTTGGCGGTGGCCCCAGGTTTGTCCATTTCCGCCAGAATATACTGGCCAATGTCTGTGGGCCGCAGGACGTCGCAGTCCAGATGCAGCAGCCAGGCGGGATGGGCAATGACCTCCGCGCGTTTCAGCGGCGTGGCGCTGGCCAGCAGGCTGAACGCACATGCAACGCTGGTGACAAGGATAAATTTCAATCCGGGTGATTTCATGGTTTCTCGTTTGGTTATATGTTGATGTTCGGGCGGAAAGATACTTTCCCGCCACACCAAGCATACGTTAAAACTTGGCCACGGGTTACATTTCCTCGGTCGATTTATGCTGAATGCCAGCATGGGTCCCTCCAACCTTGGTTCAATGCGGCGGCTTTTGCTCGCGATACTTGCTGTGCTGATTGACTTTTTCCAGCGTGGCGTTGCAGACTGTGCCCATCGCATGCCCCGCCAGACCGTTCGGTGGTTCATGCCAACACGTGTCCCCACTAATTGGGAGCGAACGAAACGAAACTTGCATGAATCCAATCGGAAAAATAATTCTCCCGACCACGGCCGCGCTCGCCGTATTTGCCTCCATACAATTTGCCGGCGCCGTTGACGAAACACTGCGCCCGCCCGCCGTGCCGCTGGTGGCCTGTGATCCCTATTTCAGCGTATGGTCGCCGGCAGATAAATTGACCGATGCCGACACTATCCATTGGACACAGCGGCCGCATCGCCTGGCCAGCCTGGTTCGGATTGATGGCAAAACTTTTCGGGTGATAGGTGGCGCCCCGGCCACGATACCCGCCCTGCCCCAGACTGGGTTGGAGGTGACGCCGACCCGGACAATTTACACGTTTGCCGGCGAGGGTATCCAACTCACGCTGACCTTCATGACGCCCGTGTTGCCGGATGATCTGATGATCTATTCCCGTCCGGTAACCTATGTCAGCTATGCGTTTGCCCGGTCAGATCAGCGGGCGCATCAAATTTCCTTTCAATTCGACGCCAATGGAGAAATCTCCCGCAACGACCCGGCCCAGGAACTGGTGGCTTCCCTCACGGGCGGGCAGCCGGATTATTGGTTCAACACGGTTCGCATCGGCACGGCTGCCCAGTCGGTGTTATCCCGGAAAGGGGACGACCTGCGCATTGACTGGGGTTGGCTTTACCTCGCCGGCCCCGCGGATCAGGCCACGGCGAGCTACCCGTCGGTCGCCGCCGCTGATGGCAAAACGGCTTCGATTCTGGCCCGGCTGGATTTTGCTTCCTTGGAGGTGTCCGCCGTGCCGGTTACCCGTTGGCTCATGTTGGCCTACGACGACGAATTTTCCATTCAATACTTTAAGCAAAATCTCCGGCCTTACTGGCGGCGCGGCGGCGATGATGCGGCGGCGTTGTTGAAAAAATCGGCGGCCGAATACGCCTCTCTGGTGCGGCGCTGCGTTAAATTCGATGCGGAATTCATGGCGGATCTTCGGTTGGTCGGGGGCAAAAAATACGCGCGGCTCGGTGCTTTGGCGTTTCGTCAGGCCATCGCCGGCACCAAGCTGGTGGCGGATGACAATGGCCAGCCGCTGCTGTTTCCCAAGGAAAATACCAGCAACGGCTGCATTGGTACGGTGGATGTGATTTATCCGATGTCGCCTTTGTTCCTGTTATTCGGCCCGTCGTTGTCCAAGGCGATGCTGGTGCCGGTCTTGGATTATGCCAGCTCGTCCCGCTGGAAATTTCCCTTTGCCCCGCATGATCTTGGCACTTATCCGCTGGCCAATGGCCAGGTTTATGGCGGTGGCGAGCGCACCGAGCAAAATCAAATGCCGGTGGAGGAAACGGCCAATCTCATTATCCTCACCACCGCGCTCGCCGAACAGGAAGGCAATGCAGATTTCGCCGCGAAATATTGGCCTGTGCTGGCCAAATGGGCGGATTATTTGCAAGCCAAGGGTTTTGATCCGGAACGGCAGCTCTGCACCGATGATTTTGCCGGTCATCTGGCGCACAACGTCAACTTGTCTGCCAAGGCGATCGTCGCCCTTGGCGCTTATGGCCGCTTGTGTGCTTTGCACGGACAGGCCGATGTTGGCCAGCAGTACAATGCTCTGGCCAGGCAATTTGCCGCGCGCTGGGTCAAAGAGGCGGACGATAGCGATCATTTCCGCCTGGCATTTGATCAGCGCGGCACCTGGAGTCAGAAATATAATTTGATCTGGGATCGCGTACTGGGTTTAAAGCTGTTTTCCGATGACCTGCTGACTCGCGAAATGGCTTATTATCCCAAGGTTATGGAAAAATTCGGTTTGTCTCTGGATAACCGCAAACCCTACGCCGAATTGCCATGGTCGTTTTGGACCGCTGCGCTTACCGGCAAGCGAGCGGATTTTGATAGGTTGCTCGACCCGATTTACGACTACGCCCGGCAGACGCCCAGCCGCGTGCCGTTCCCGGATTTTTATTGGACGCGCACTGCCAAGGAAGCTGGCATGCATGCCCGCCCGGTCATGGGTGGCATTTTTATTTGTCCGTTATTGGATCAGGCCATGTGGCATAAATGGGCCAGTCGCGACACCACCCGGTCTGCCCATTGGGCCCCGTTCCCGTCTGTTCCCCAGGTCACGGTGGTAGTGCCGGCGGCCGATACCGCACCCGCCATTTGGCGCTATACGAAAATCCAGCCCCCGGACGGTTGGAACCTGCCGGCTTATGACGCCGGCGCATGGTCGGAAGGCAAGTCTGGTTTTGGCGCGGCGGGTACGCCGGGTGCGTTCATTGGCACGGTTTGGGACAGCGCCGATATCTGGCTGCGCCGTGAAATTGAACTGCCGGCCGCCAACCTGGATCATTTGCAGGCTTGGCTGCATCACGATGAGGATGCCGAAGTTTATATCAACGGCATGCTGGCGCTAAAAACCAGTGGATGGATTGATGCCTATGAATCCATGGCCTTGACCGCTGCGGGCCGGAAGGCGTTGCGCCCGGGCAAAAATCTCATCGCTGTGCACTGCCATCAAACGTCTGGCGGGCAATATATTGATGTCGGTTTTGTCGTGGAACACCCTCCACGCATCCCGGTTGTCCCGGCACACTGAACTTTTCCATGCACCCGCACGGCTCGCAGCCAGCCCTCCTCCCTGGTAGCACGGTGTCATTTTCTGCCACCGTTGCAGCCCAGGTTTGGCCGGCGCTTGGATTCACTTTTCAATGCCATCACGCCAGAGCCAGCGCATCGTCTCGGGAAAAATGGCCGCTCCGTGCTTTGGATTGTGGGTGCCTTCGCCAAATTTGAAGTTGTAATCCCAGCCCGCAAATTTCAGTGCGGCGGCCATCTCCTGGTTGGCCAGCGGCCAGTTGCCAAACTGGTTGTCGAGATCATGGCTTCCGTCTTGTAAAAACACCCGGATTTTCCGGCGCGACTCCAGCAGTTTTTTCAGCGCAAGCGTGTTGTAGAGTTCACCGGAGTTCTCCGGCTTTGTCTTGCGGATCGCCGGCGGATAACCGTAGCCGCCCCGGATGTTGGTGAAACTGCCAATGTGGCTCACCACCTTGCGGAAGGCATCCGGTCGCTCCCATGCCACGGTGAATGCACAAATGCCGCCGCTGCTGCCGCCGCAGATGGCGCGCTGCTCAGGGTCGTCGGTAAGTTTGTAAGTCTTGCCTACTTCGGGAAGGATCTCCTCCAGCAAAAAGCGCGCGTAGGTGTCACTCGGTGTGTCATACTCAAAACTGCGGTTGCGACGAGGCTCGGCCTTGGGTTCGACAGCCGGGAAAATCCCCGGACTGATGAAGATGCCAATCGTCACTGGCATCTGTCGGCTGTGAATCAGATTGTCAAAGACGAATACCGCGTTGTTTGGTCCGGCGAAGTTTTTGTCCTGCGGCTTGGCCTTGCCGCCGTCTTGAAACACCATGACAGCCGCAGGCTTCGCCGCATCATATTGTGCCGGCACATAGATCCACCAGTCGCGCACCGTGCCGGCGAAGATTTTCGAGTGCCATGGTTCCATCGCAATCACCTTGCCATGCGGTACCCCTGCCTTTGGCAGCGAATCCGGGCCGAGAACATATTGGTCATCCTGCGGGGCGGCTATGGCCGCAGTGGAAAGAAGGAGCGGAAGCAGGGCGCAGAGTATTTTCATGCAAATGAGTATCAACTCACACGAGGATGCCTGTCAATGCAGGCTAAAGCGGTTTTTTTGCCATCGGTCTTTGCTCCGTCTCTATGTGTCCGCATTTGCTTTGCCATGCTCAATCAATGGCGATGGCAGGCATCCGCGTCTGCGCAAAATCGCGCCGGGTCTCGCCAGTTGCGGCTTGCTCCCGGCGGTTGGCAAAGATACTTCTATTGTCTGACTGACATGTCCACTCCATTCTCACCCGAACCGCCCGATGCCGAATTGGTGCGTCGAGCCAAAGCCGGGGAGTTGGACGCTTTTGAGGCGTTGACCAACCGCTACGAGCAACGGGTTTATGGGCTGGCCATGCGGATGTTGCGACAGGCGCAGGATGCGGAGGATGTCACCCAACAAACTTTTCTCAGCGTGCTGGAAAACCTGGAGGGTTTTCGCGGCGACTCGAGTTTTTCCACCTGGGTGCTGCGCATCGCGAGCCATGCGGCGCTGAAAATCATCCGCAAACGAAAAGGTTTGCCCACCGTTTCGTTGGAAGAGGCGACGGAGCCTTCCGACAATATCAATTCCATTCCCCATCCGGAGTTCATCGCCGATTGGCGTCAGTCGCCGGCCCATCTGGTGGAACAGCATGAGGTCCGGCGTTTGTTGGATGATGCGCTGGCCCGGCTGGACGAAAAGTATCGGCTGGTTTTTTTGCTGCGGGATGCCGAGGGCTTGTCCGTCAAAGAAACTGCGGAAGCTCTGGAATTGAGCGAAGGCAACGTGAAAATACGGTTGCTGCGGGCGCGTTTACAGTTGCGCGAGGACTTAACCCGCGCACTGGGCGATCCGGCCCGCCAACTGGTTCGCTCGCCCCATCACCACCAATAATATCCCTGTGCAAACAAACTTTGTAACTTTCGACCGGCTGGCGGCTCGGTCTTCAAGGAGACAAAATCCATGAAGTGCGAAGAATTACTGGCGATGTTGAATGAGTACGTGGACGGCACCGTGGATCCGGCCATCTGCGAGGAATTCGAAAGGCACATGGCGGGCTGCAATCCCTGCCAGGTGGTCGTGGATAATATTCGTCAGACGATCACGCTCTACCGGGATGGTCGGCCGCATGCATTGCCGATGCAGTTTCGCGAAAAAATGCACGCCGACTTGCGCAAAAAGTGGAAAGAAAAATTCCCAGCTCAGTGATTTAGCCGCCGCTCTATTGCCAGCAAACCGTTCGCACCCCGTCAGATAACGCTACAAGTTTTGTAACTTTTCCTCAATCTGCGACTCCAGCATTCTGGATATGAATAAATCAACCCATTCCTCCCAACCAGGCAGCGTCATCAGCCGGCCCGAAGCCAAAGCTCGCTGGAATCCTTATTTAGTCGGCATGGGGATTGGCGTCTTGAGCTGGTTCGCGTTTGGCGTCCTCGATGAACCGCTGGGTATTTCTACGGCCTTGTCGTCAGCCTCGAGCGTTTGTGCCCTTCCGGTGATCGGTGCCGAGGGTGTGGCGCATAACGCCTATTGGGCCAAAAACCCGCTGAAATGGAACGGCGGCATGTTGCTGCTCACGGGCACATTTCTAGGCAGTCTATTGAGTGTGCTGGTCAGCCATACGTTCAGGCTGGAGAAAGTCCCGATCACCTGGCAAAAGCAATTCGGTGGTTCCCCGGCGAAGCGTTTCGTGGCGGCTTTCTTCGGCGGCGTCATCATCATGTTTGGAGCCCGCCTGGCTGGCGGTTGCACGAGCGGACACGGCATCAGCGGTTCGCTCCAGTTGGCGTTAAGTAGTTGGACCTTCTTCCTGACTATGTTTGCCTCTGGTATCGTGACGGCTCTCCTTCTTTTTCCCAAACGCGTGGATTCCTCAAAATAAACCCGCTCGCTTATTTCTCGAATCATGAATTTTCCTGTGTCGGCTGAAACTGCCCGCTGGCTTGCGCTTCCCTTGGGTTTGGTTTTTGGCGTCCTGTTGCATCGCGGCGGGGTCGCTAACTACAACGTGATTGTGAACCAGTTCCGGTTCAAGGATTTTACCGTTCTTAAAGTCATGTTCACGGCCATCATTGTCGGTGGCATCGGCGTGCTGCTGCTGAAAAGCACTGGCCACGCACAATATCATATCAAGCCGGCCAACATGCTCGGTGTGGTGCTGGGCGCCACGCTTTTCGGCGTGGGTATGGTGCTCTATGGTTATTGTCCCGGTACGGGCGTGGCGGCGATGGCCACAGGCAGCCTTCACGCGATGATGGGCTTTGTCGGGATGCTGGTGGTCGGCGTGCTTTACGCGCTCAGCTTTACCTGGGTGGAAGCACATGTCCAGTCGGTCGCAGCGCTGGGTAAAGTGCGCCTCCCAGACATTACCGGCGTGCCGGATTGGGGTTGGTTCATCCTTCTTTCCGCCATTGCTGCCGTGATGTTCTGGCTGTTGGAAACCAGGTTCAAACCCGCTGCAGACCCGAAGGTTTTGAATGACAGCTCCCGCCAGATTTGAGGCATATGGCTATTTCATGTCCAAAGCGAACTTCGGATGGTAGATTCTTAATTGTAACTTTTCTCTGATCTGCGGCTCAAAGCCGGCATGGATTGTTTAATATGGATTCTGGCGGGCACCACTAGTCGGCCGATGTTGGCTGCCACGGATGTTTCTAGCCCGCGTTTATCTCCTAGTTTTCTGTTTCCCTGGCTTTTGTCCGGTAAAGAACTAATAAAGAAATAATCGGTCGAAAAAACGGCGAACAATGATACAGCAATTTGTAGGTGTTGGAATACTGTGAACGGAATCACAGTTTTACTGATCGCAACCCTCGTTGTGGTGGTGTTTTTTATCAAAAAGTCAGGCCAGATATCGGCCCGGGATGCGCTGGAAAAACTCAAAGGCGGGGCGCCCGTTATTGACGTGCGAAGTGCTGCAGAGTTTCGATCCGGTCACTTGGCCCGGTCCGTCAATATCCCGCTCGACGAAATTGAATCCGCGCTGCCACTGCGGGTGCCGGACAAACAGCAGGTGCTGCTGTTGCATTGCGCGAGCGGGATGCGCAGCGGCATGGCAAAAAGCAAATTGAAGGCCATGGGCTATGGTAATGCGCACAACCTCGGCTCGTATGGGCGGGCCGAAAAAATTGTCGCCCAAGCCACTGGTAATTAATGGATTCAATATGACCCCGATACTCTTGATTTACCTCGCCATGGGGGCTGCCGTGGGCGGTGCGCTGGGACATTTTCGTCGCTGCCAATCCGGAGCCTGTCCGCTGATTGCGAATTGGCGGCGGGGTGCACTTTTTGGTGCGCTCATGGGTGTGTTGGTTTATTTCACGACCGGCGGCGGCGAAAATTCCGCGACGATGAACCTATCCACTGCGCACGTTAAACACATCACGGAAGCGGAGTTCGCTGCCGAGGTGACGGAAGCGGAGCTGCCGGTCGTGGTGGATTTTTATGCGACCTGGTGTGGTCCATGCCGTCAACTTGCGCCCCGGATGGACAGTCTGGCGGATCAGTATGCGGGGAAAATTAAGTTTGTGAAAATCAACGTGGACGAATCACCCAAGCTGGCCAAACAATTCCAGGTCGAGGGCATTCCCCTGCTGGTGTTTCTCCAGCATGGCAAAACCGTGGGCACATCTGTCGGCTTGGCCGCGAAGGATGAGTTGATCCTGCGACTGGATGCGTTGCTCCACATGAATCTGCCACCTCCGGCCGATCAGCCTGCTTCGGATCAACCTAAATAAAACCAATTCCCTGGTCGGCCAATCAAACCGGCGCACGTAACCGGCTGCTGCAGTAATAATTTAACCGATGCTTATGGCTGGGGCGAACAATCGAGTGCGGATTCATCGCCAGCGCTGGGAATACCAATTGCTGCGCAAGCATGCCAATATACGCCCGTTGTCATGAGTAATGGCTTTGTTGCGCGCGGCGGGCGGTGGGTGGTAGGACAGTTTTTGCTCCTATGCGCCATAGCCATTTTAGGCATCACTTGTCAGGCAGCGCCGAAGTCGTTGCCCATGGTTTTTTGCGGTAGCGCTTTTTTTGTGGTGTCCGCCATCTGTGGTTTGTCCGGGACGCTGGCTTTGGGAAGGAATCTGACACCTTTCCCTAGGCCAACTGCGACCGCGATGCTGGTGCAGCATGGCATTTACGCTCGCCTCCGGCATCCGCTTTACACTGCGGTATTTTGCGCCGTCCTGGGCTGGTCGCTCGTTTGGCAAAGCTGGCCGGCTTTGGCCTTTTCCCTGGCGCTGGGTGTGTTTTTTGATGCCAAAGCCCGACGGGAAGAATCCTGGCTGCGAGAGAAGTTTCCGGAGTATCCGGATTATGAGCGACGCGTACGTCGATTCATTCCGTGGATTTACTGATTGACCGTGCGATTCCCGGTTTGCGCATGGCGACCAGTTTTCGTTGAACATTGGCAGTTGCCTTCAGCCTCCATCCTTGTCCGGCTGATTTAGCCGTATGTCGGTCGTCTGAATCCTTTGTAACTTTTCTGCGACTCGCGGCTCGGTATGAGCGTATGAAACTGCATCTGATTATCCGCCGGTTTGCCGGCACGTTCATTCTCGCGAGCCTGGTGCTCGCGCATTACCACAGCCCGAACTGGCTCTGGTTCACCGCGTTTGTGGGCTTTAATCTGCTACAATCATCGTTCACAAATTTCTGCCCGCTGGAAATCGTGTTGAAGAAAATGGGCGTGGGCGGGTCTTGCTGTAGCAACGAGAAAAAGTCTGACAGCTCGTGCTGTTTTTGACAGAGTTATGTTACTCCATGAAACGCCTTCTGCTTTCAACACTCGTCGCGGCGATTCCGTTTTTCTCAGGTTGCCACAAGGTAGCGGAACAAACCCAAATGGAATTGCCGTCCGCCACTGTTCGCGTCCAGACCGTAGAGCGCAAGTCGCGCGCCGCTACCGAGGATGTCGTTGGCACGGTGCGCCCGAAATTGAGTTCGGTGGTGGAGGCGAAAGTCAGCGGGCGCATCGAGCAATTGCTGGTTGTTCCTGGCCAGTTGGTGAAAGCCGGTGAAAAGCTGGTGCTGGTGGATGCGCATGAAATCAAGTCGCGACTGGATCAAGCCGCCGCCGCCCGGCAACAGGCTGAGAGCGAATTGAAACGCGACACGGATTTGATGCAGCAGAAAATCCTTTCTGCGGCAGAATTCGACACCGCGCAGTCCAAGTTTCGCATCGCCGCTGCCGCTGAAGCGGAAGCGAAATCCATGCTCGACTACACCCTGATTGTCGCGCCGTTTGACGGGGTCATCACGCGCAAGATCGCCGATGTGGGCGACCTGGCCGCGCCGGGCAAGCCACTACTGCAAATGGAAAACCCCGACACCCTGCGCCTCGAAGCCGATGTGCCGGAGGCCCTGATCGGCAATGTGAAGCTCGGCGAAAAACTCGCCGTGCATATTGCCGCCGTCACCAGTGAAACTGTAGGCACAGTTGCTGAGTTGTCCCCCACGGCTGACTCCAACAGCCGCACCTATCTGGTGAAACTGGATTTGGCGGGCGCACCAGGTTTACGTTCCGGGCAATTCGGACGGGTCTCGGTTCCGGTTGGTGACGTGAGTGCGATTCACGTTTCCGCTGCCGCTGTCATTCAGCGCGGACAGATGGAATTGGTATTTGTCGTGGCGGGAAATCATGCACAAATGCGCCTCGTCAAAACGGGGAGTCGCGTGGGCGATGAGATCGAACTGGTTTCCGGGTTGAACTCCGGGGAACAAGTCGTGGTGGATGGTGCGGCGGCATTGGCGGATGGGCAATCGGTGAAAATCCAGCCATGAAAGCCGACCCATCCAATTCAGCCGGTGCGTCAGCTGGGATTGCCGGGCGCATTGCGCAGTCGTTCATTGATTCCAAGCTGACGCTACTCATTGTGATCGCGTCCCTGCTGCTCGGCGGGTTTGCCGTGGTAATGCTGCCGCGCGAAGAGGAGCCGCAAATCAAAGTGCCGATGGTGGATGTGCTGGTGGCCATGCCGGGGTTTCACGCGAAGGAAGTCGAGGAGCGCGCCACCCGCCCGATGGAAAAGCTCCTCTGGGAGATTCCCGGCGTGGAATATATCTATTCGACTTCCAGCGAGGGCCAGTCCACGGTCATCGTGCGCTTCAAGGTCGGCGAAAACATGGAGAGCAGCCTGGTTAAGTTGAACCAGAAGTTGCAGCAGAATTTCGACAAGATTCCCCACGGCGTTTCCACGCCGTTAATCAAAGCGCGGACAATTGATGATGTGCCGATTCTGGCGCTGACCATTCACAGTTCGCATTACGATCACCTCATGTTGCGGCGGCTGGCCGCGCAAGTGGATGATGCGATTAAGCAAGTGCCGTTGGTGGCCGAGACCACCATTATCGGCGGCGCACAACGGCAAGTGCGCGTGCTCCTGGACCCGGTGCGGCTGGCGTCGCGCAATCTTTCGCCCGCCGGCCTGGTGCCGATGCTGCAACAGGCCAATAAGCAATACTCCGCCGGCAGCCTGACCAGCGATAACCATGAAATCATCGTGGAAACCGGCGCATTTTTGCAAACTGCGGATGACGTGGGCAACGTGATGGCGGGGGCCTATTCCGGCAGGCCGGTTTATCTTCGCGATGTGGCGGATATCAAAGACGGCGCGGAAGAACCGAGCCAATATGTTTTCTTCGGCTCCGGTTCGGCGGACAAGATTTCCGCCGATGAGCCGGCGGTAACGATCTCCATCGCCAAGCGGCCCGGCGCGAACGCCATTTCCGTCGCCCGGCAGGTCTTGAAGAAAGTGGACACGCTGAAGGGCTACCTCATCCCGGCGGATGTCCAGGTCAGCGTTACGCGGAATTACGGGGTGACGGCGGAGGACAAATCCAACGAACTGCTCTGGCACATGCTGCTAGCGGTGGTCAGCGTGTCGCTTTTGATTCTGGTCGTGCTGGGCTGGCGTGAATCTCTCATCGTGGGGCTGGCGATTCCGGCGACCCTAGCGCTGACCTTGCTGGTTTTTTATCTTTACGGCTTCACGTTGAATCGCATCACCCTGTTCGCGCTCATTTTCTCCATCGGCATCCTCGTGGATGACGCCATTGTCGTGGTGGAAAACATCGTGCGCCATTTCCATCTGCCGGAAAGCAAGGGCCGCAGCCGGATGGCCGTGGCTATTGAGGCGGTGGGCGAAGTTGGCAATCCGACCATCCTTGCCACCTTCGCGGTGATTGCCGCCGTGCTGCCGATGGCCTTCGTAGGCGGGCTGATGGGGCCGTATATGCGGCCAATTCCCATTGGGGCGAGTGCGGCGATGTTTTTCTCGCTGGCGATTTCCTTCATCGTGACGCCTTGGGCGGCCATCCGCATTTTGCAATGGCGGAACAAAATTAACGCGACTGCCAGCCACGCGCCCGATCGCGAATCCGCCAGCGAAAATTTCT
The DNA here is from genome assembly GCA_903888765.1 of uncultured Verrucomicrobia subdivision 3 bacterium. GTDB lineage: Bacteria > Verrucomicrobiota > Verrucomicrobiia > Limisphaerales > UBA11358 > UBA11358. Next base: position 14,750 of record CAISVF010000029.1, read on the forward strand.
TTGGCCGGATGTATCGCGGGCTGATGACGCCGCTGATTGCCAGCGCCAAACGGCGTTATCAATTTCTGGCCGCGCTCGTAGTGCTGCTGCTCGGCTCTATGACCTTGGTCTATGCCGGCTGGGTGAAGGTGAAAATGCTGCCGTTTGACAACAAGAGTGAATTTCAAATCATCCTGAACATGCCGGAAGGCAGTTCGCTCGAACTGACCGCCCAGGCCGCCCGTGAAATCGCCTCGACCGTCCGCACTGAACCGGAGGTCACGGATTACGAAATTTATGCCGGGGTTGCATCACCGTTCAATTTCAACGGCCTCGTGCGCCATTATTTCATGCGCCGAGGCGCAAGTGTGGCTGATTTGCAAATCAACCTCGTGCCGAAGAACGAACGCAAAGCGCAAAGCCACGACATTGCCAAGCGCGTGCGTCCGCGCGTGGCGGAGATCGCGGCGAAATTTGGCGCTCGCGTGGCCGTGGCTGAGGTGCCGCCCGGCCCGCCGGTGCTACAAACCTTGGTCGCCGAAATTTACGGGCCAACGGAAGAAAACCGTTTGAAGCTGGCGCATAAGGTGATGGATATTTTCCACAGCACCCCTGGTGTCGTGGACACGGATTGGTATATCGAAGCGGACCAGCCGAAAGTCGAATTCGTGATTGATAAGGAAAAGGCGGCGCTGCATGGCATCAGCGCGGAGACGATATCGCAAACGCTGAAAATCGCCGTGGGCGGCGAGTCGGTGGATTTGCTGCACGTTCCGCGCGAGAAAGAAGACGTAAACATTGTCCTGCAACTGCCGCTCGCCAGCCGCAGCCACCCGGAAGAACTGCTTGCCCTGCGCGTGCGCTCCGGCGACGCCAACGCCCTGCCCGAACCCGTCTTGATTGCCACTGGTGGCCAACCGCAAGGTTCGCCGCTGGTGCCTTTGCGCGAGTTGGTGAAAGTGCGTCAAACCATCACTGACAAGAGCATCTATCATAAAAATCTGATGCCAGTCACCTACGTCATCGGCGATGTGGCGGGCGTGGTGGAAAGCCCGGTGTATGCCATTTTGAAAATGAATGAGGCGCTGGCACAGGTCGGCACGCGCGACTGTGGCGGCGACGGGACCCCGCTGAAAATCTATAATGCGGTCCTGCCCTTCTCGGATCAGCAGCCGTCGCTGAAATGGGATGGCGAATGGCACATCACCATTGAAGTCTTCCGCGACCTCGGCCTGGCGTTCGCCGTCGTGCTCGTGCTGATTTACGTTTTGATGGTCGGCTGGTTCAGGTCGTTCCTCACGCCGCTGATAGTGATGGTGGTGATTCCTTTTTCGCTCATCGGTGTGCTACCGGCGCATGGGGTGCTGCACGCCTTTTTCACCGCCACTTCCATGATCGGCTTCATGGCCGGCGCGGGCATCGTGGTGCGCAATGCCATTATCCTGGTGGACTTCATCGAGATAAGGCTGGCCGAAGGTCAGCCGCTATCCGAAGCGGTGATTGAAGCGGGCTTGATCCGCTTCCGTCCCATCCTGCTTACCGCGCTAGCCGTGGTGGCGGGTGCCTCCGTGATTCTGACGGATCCCATTTTTCAAGGACTGGCCATCGCGCTGATGGCGGGGAGTTTGATCTCCATGTTCACCGCCCCGGTCCTGGTGCCACTCCTATATTTCATGGCAAATAATCACCACAAGAAATCATGAATCCGCCGCCCAAGGAAAAGCCGGCATCTCCTGCCCAAAAGGTAAACTGGTCTGATTTCCGCGATCACATTGCCACGGCCGATCAGGAAGGCCGTCGCAAATGGATTTATCCGCGCAAAGTCAGCGGCTCATTCTATCGCTGGCGCACCCGGTTTAGCTGGCTGCTTCTGGCGATCATGTTTGCGGGGCCATTTATCACCATAAACGGAAATCCGCTGCTGCTGATGAATATTGTGGAACGCAAGTTCGTGGTGCTGGGACAGATTTTCTGGCCGCAAGACATGATTATCTTTGCCCTGGCCATACTGGTGTTTTTCATTGGTGTCATTGTTTTCACCACGGCGTTTGGCCGGCTATGGTGCGGCTGGGCGTGCCCGCAAACCGTGATGATGGAAATGGTCTTCCGGAAGATTGAGTACCTGATTGAAGGCGATGCGCCCCGGCAGCGCGAACTGAACCAAGCGCCTTGGAACGCGGCGAAAACCGCCAAAAAAGCTCTTAAACATGCGATTTTCCTCATGCTCTCGTTTCTGGTTGGCAACGTCCTGTTGAGCTACATTATTGGCTGGCAACCATTGTTCCAGATCATCACCGATCCGCCAGGACGCCACCTTACTGGCCTGGCCTTCATGATCGCCTTTTAGCTGTTGTTTTATGGCATCTTTGCGCGCTTTCGCGAGCAAGCCTGCACGTTTATTTGTCCCTATGGCCGTTTTCAATCGGTCATGCTCGATGAAAACTCCATTGTCGTTGCCTACGATCACCGGCGCGGGGAAAATCGTGCGCCGCTGAAGCGTGAACAAAAAGCTGGCGACCGCCGGGCCCTCGGTCTGGGCGATTGCGTGGCCTGCAACCAGTGCGTTTCAGTCTGTCCCACCGGCATCGACATTCGCAATGGCACCCAGATGGAATGCGTCCATTGCACCGCCTGCATGGACGCCTGCGATAACGTTATGACCAAGATTGGCGTGGCGCGCGGTCTGATTCGCTATGCCTCGCTCAACGGCATTGAACGAGGCGAGCGCCTGCGCTTCACTCCGCGCCTCTTCAGTTACGGGGTGGTGCTCACGCTGCTGGGCAGTTTGCTGGCGGTGATGATTTCCACCCGCAGCGAAGTGGAAGCCACGCTGCTGCGCGCGCCGGGAGCCCTGTTTCAACAAATGCCCGACGGCCATTTCAGCAATCTCTATACGCTGCGCATCACCAACAAAACCGGCCGGGAAATGCCGGTGGAACTCCGGCTGGAAAAACCGGCCGGCTCCCTGCAAATCCTGGGTGGCAACCTGGTGGTGCCGGCCCAAAAACAGTCGGAAAATTCCGTGCTGGTAGAACTCGCCGCTAACGCGATGCAATCAGGCAACACGCCGGTGATTCTCGGGGTTTATCAAAACGGCAAGAAATTGCAGACGCTCAAAACTGCCTTCATCGGGCCGCGCCGTTTATGAGCCGGGGTAGACCATGCGCCCACCGCCATCATATTTCCGGATGGAACACGGCAGCGGCGCATTTAGCGTCTTTAGCTATCTTGCCGCAGACCAGGTTGCACAGTGCATAAACCAGCGGATCCGCGATCTCGTAACGAATCGAGGTGCCTTCGCGTTCCCGCTTGACGAGGTGGCTGTCGTGCAAAATCGCCAGCTGCTTGGAGACATTGGCCTGTTTCATGCCGCTGGCTTCCACCAACTCATTGACGGTGAGCGGACCGGCCTGAAGTAATTGCAGTAAAGCAAGGCGACTGGATTCGGACAGTACGGCAAACAAACGGGCCACCGCCGTAAGCTGGTCGGCGGATAAGTTCGTGTTTTTTCGTTTCGTCATGGCTGTGCGAGAATAGCTCACCAGAAACAAACAGGGATTCTATTTGCCCGCAAGATTAATTTGGCAAATTTTAAAAATGAATATATATTCATATAGTATTCATACAACTTTAATCCGGCAGTGATATGCTGCCGGATAGAACTCGAAAAAACAATTTACCTATGAAAATCAGTCTTATTTTTGCGGGTGTGCTGGCGCTGGCGGTGTCCAGCGGGGCGGCAATCAACCAGATTCTCGGCTGGAACAACCTGGGGATGCACTGCATGGACAGCGATTACTCGGTGTTTAGTATCCTGCCGCCTTACAACACCATTGAAGCGCAACTCATCGTTGGCGGCAAACTTGTCACCAACGGCAACGGCTATACGGTCACTTACCAGGCAACGGCTGATCCCAGCGGCTCATTCAATTCCACCGCCATGGGCAAGGGAAACTATTACCGGTACGCGCAGGCTATTTATGGCGCGGCGCTCGCATCGGACATGGGGTTGGCTGGATGGAACATGCCCGGCACCAACAACACACCGCAAGCCATGCTTTTTGAAGCAGTCAATCAACCCGCCGCCGGAGTGCTCACTCCGGTCAATTGGTGGCGGGCGGAAGGCATCCCCATCACCCCCTACGATGATGCCCACAATAAAACCCCCTATCCGATGATGCGCCTCATCGCCAAAAATGGCAACACATCCATCGCCACGAATGATATTGTGCTGCCCGTCTCCGATGAAATGGACTGTCGGGCGTGTCATGCCTCAGGCTCAATGGCGACCGCTAAGCCCGCCGCCGGCTGGGTATGGAGCGGCATTCAGGAACGCGATTTTCGGCTGAACATTCTGCGTCTGCACGATGAACACCAATTTGTGCGGCGCAGCGTTCTATATCAGGCAGCGCTCGCGGCACGTGGATTCAACCCACAGGGACTTTATCGTGGTGTGATCGCAGATAATAAACCCGTTCTATGCGCCGCGTGTCATGCCTCGGAAGCGCTGGGGGCCACTAGTTACGGCACGATTCCCCCGTTGACAGCCTCCATCCACAGTTTTCATGCGCACGTCAAGGATCCGGTTACCAGCATGACTCTCGACAACTCGGCCAACCGCTCGGCGTGCTACCGCTGCCACCCCGGTTCCACCACGAAATGTCTGCGCGGCGCCATGGGTGGCGCAATGGCAGCGGATGGCTCAATGGAAATGCAATGCCAGAGTTGTCACGGCAACATGAGCACGGTCGGCTCCACCAGTCGCGTTGGCTGGTTCATGGAGCCCAATTGCGCGAGCTGTCACACTGGCACGGCAACGAGTAATAACGGACAGATTCGTTACCCGTCGGTTTTCACGGACACGAATTTCACCGTGCGGTCGGCGGTGGACCAGACTTTTTCCACGCAGCCGAACACGCCGGCGGGCGGGCTTTCGCTATTCCGTTTTTCCGGCGGTCACGGCGGGCTGCAATGCGAAGCCTGCCACGGCTCGACTCATGCAGAGTTCCCCAGCACGCACGCCAACGACAATGTGCGCAATAATAAAATTCAAGGGCACGCCGGCGTCATGGTGGAATGCAGTTCCTGCCACGTTTCCATGACCATTAGCAGTAGCACGGCCACGAACGGCCCGCACGGGATGCATCCGATTGGCCAAAGCTGGGTTTCCGGTCATCATGACTACATCGGCGGCAACCTTGCCAAGTGTCATGCGTGTCACGGCTCCGACAGTCGCGGCACGGTGTTATCACGCATCCAGGGCGACCGGACCTTAACGGCCAGTTTTGACGGCGGCACGGTGACGCTGAATTTATTTCGCGGTGCCTTGATCGGTTGTTACACCTGCCACAACGGGCCGAGCAATGATTCCATCAACAATAGCACGCCGCCGAGCGTCAATGTTGTTTCCGGTAGCACGTCCAACAACACGCCATTGAACTTGCCGGTCACCGTCACCCCAGCTACCGCGACGCTGCGGATCATATCGCAGCCAGCCAACGGATCGCTGGGCGTCAGCAACAACGTGCTGACCTATTTTCCAAATGAAGGCTATACCGGCAGCGATACCTTCACCTATGCTGCCTGGGACAACTCAAAAAACTCCACGCTCGCCACCGGTACCGTCAGCGTGGCGCAGGGACCCTATTCCTTGAGCATCGTCTCGCACGTTCCGACAAATGCAGTATCGGGATGGCCCGTCGCCTTTGCCGTGGTGCCGACCGTGACGAACCATTCCAGCGCCGTGACCTTCAACTGGAATTTCGGCGACGGTTCTGCGCCCGGCACCAATCAGTTCGCCCAGCACATTTTTTCTGCGGCTGGAATTTATTCCTGGAAAGTGGTGGCGACCATCGGCGATCTCAAGGCCACCAATATTGGCAGCCTAAATATTACCACCCCCAGTGCGGTGGCCATGGTTGCGCCACCAAGCACTTCAAGTCCGACCATAAGTCTGGCATGGCCTTCGGCCCTTCCCGATGTCGTGGTGGAACAATCCACCAATCTTGGCTCCAGCGCGCTATGGACAGTGGTGACTAACTTGCCCACAACCGGGCCGGTTAATTCAAGTCTCAATTTGCCTATTGCTGGTGGCAACCGGTTCTTTCGCATTCGCCAGCCGTGGTGAAATGTTTCAAAGCCTTTGGTGACGAAAGCCCACTGCCATCGGTTGCGGAAAATGACTGTTTAGCCCAGATTGAAGAGGGGGTTGGTTTCAAATCCAACAGGCGGCCCGCGCTAAAACTGGTTATTTAACCAGGGAATTATCAGTATTTGCGATCATTTTAAGTGCGAATTGACGGGGTAGAGCACTGTTGGGTGGGACCAGATTGTCCGGCCGCCGACATCTTTCTCTTTGCCCTGCCGATACTGGCATTTTGCTGAGTGCCATGGCTTTCACCACCGGATTTGTCCGGTATAATTCGGTTCCTACTGGTCGTGAGTGTTATCTTTTCTGTCAAAGGTCCAAATATCATGTAACAATTTCTGGCGCTTCTTTAAGTAATGGGTAGGAACCATGAACACCCAGAAAACATGTCAGGATTGCGGTGCGCCGCTGGCACCGGATGCTCCGCAGGGTCTCTGCCCCGCCTGCTTGATGAAAGTGGCGCTGGCCACCGGCACCGAGCCGGGCGGCAAAAGCCCCCGCTTTATACCTCCCACAGTCGCAGAGTTGGCCTCCCATTTTCCCCAGCTCGAAATCCTTGAATTCATCGGTCAGGGCGGCATGGGTGCTGTCTATAAGGCCCGGCAGAAGGAGCTCGACCGCATCGTGGCCTTGAAAATCCTGCCGCCGGACATTGGCCATGATGCCGCGTTTGCCGAGCGCTTCACCCGCGAAGCCAAGGCTCTCGCCAGACTGAATCATCCCGGCATTGTCACCATTTACGATTCCGGCCGCGCCGATGGCCTCTACTTTTTCCTCATGGAATATGTGGATGGCGTCAACCTGCGCCAATTGCTCGCCACCAGCCGCGTTTCCGCGCGGGAGGCGCTGGCCATCGTGCCGCAGATCTGCGATGCCCTGCAATTTGCGCACGATCAGGGCATCGTGCATCGCGACATTAAACCGGAAAACCTGCTGCTCGACCGGCGCGGTCGCATCAAGGTAGCGGATTTCGGCCTCGCCAAAATCATCGAAGGCAGGGCGGGCAGCCCTCTGCCCGTCACTGGTGATTTGCCAACCGACGCCGGCGCGCAGGGAACTGCGTGCCCCGGCCGCGAACTGACCGACGCCAGCAAGATCATGGGCACGCCGCAGTACATGTCGCCCGAGCAGGTCCGCACGCCGGGCGAAGTGGATCATCGGGCGGATATTTACGCGCTGGGCGTGGTGTTTTACCAGATGCTTACCGGTGAACTGCCCGGCACGAAACTCGAAGCCCCGTCCAAAAAAGTGCAGATTGACGTGCGGTTGGATGAAGTGGTGCTGCGTGCCTTGGAAAAGAATCCCGACCGGCGCTATCAACAGGTCAGTGAAGTAAAGACGCTGGTGGAAACCATTGTGGCAACGCCGCGCGACCACAAATGCGTCCGGCCTGCCCCGGAAACATCGGGCGCGCCGGGCAATCCGGTGGTTTTTCGTTCCAGCCAGAGTTACATTTCCTCGCCGCAACATTTGCGCACCTTTGTGGGTCGGTGGCTCTACATCTATGAAGGCAAAGGCACGCTTCGGCTCACCGCCAGCCATCTGGAATTTCTCGAGCCGGGCCTGCCCGTGCTTCGTATTCCGTTGCGTTCCATCCAGGATTTGCAGATCGGTCAATATTCGCGTCTGGCCAAGCCGGGCGGGCTAAACTATATCACCATCGGTTACGAGGAAGCCGGCCAGATTCACACCCGGTATTTCACGCCGGCCACCTCGCCTCTGGCCCCCTATTGGGCCACCAACCAGTTCGTTACCGATTGGTTTGACGCTATCCGAACCAGCATGGCAAATGCGCGGGAGGCCAGCACGGTGACTTCGCACGCTGCCGCCAGCAGCGAACCGGATACCGAAATAGAAAGTGGAAAACGAACCACTCCAATGACTGCGGAGGGAACGTCCCGCGTTTCGTTCGCGCATATCCTGGGAGCAATCTGGGTGTTGATTATCGCAAGTACCGTGGCGCTTTTACTGATAAAAAGTCATTCTGCAGGCGCATCCACCGTATTGTCGCAATCGGAATTTCTGGACAAATTCCGGGCGCACGAAATTGCGCATGCCACGATTCAGACCGGCGGGCAGAATTCCAATTTGACTCCGGTCACCGGCACTTATTTCAAAACGGATAGCCATGGAAAAGTCACGCGAGAGGAAGTTTCCTTTACCGTGCCGAATGCTTTTCTGACTCCCAAAGTGCTGGATGAATTATTGGCCTCCGGCCAGGTGTCCGCCCGAACGCCAAACCGGAACCTGGCGAATACGTTCTGGGGCTTGGCGCCCTTCATCATATTGGGTGTCGGCTTATTCCTGATCCCGGGAGCAGTCATTTATTTCATCTGGCGGGCCATGAAGCAGCGCCGCGCCAGCCAAGGAGAGCGGCGTGGGAGCAGCACTACCCCGGCGACGATGCCGGGACCGCCGCGCTTTTCGCGCATAGCCATGGCGGGGATTGGTCTGGGCCTGGTCGCGGTCGTGATGTTTGGTTTGGCTGCCATCCTCCGCCAGGTGGCGGTCCGGCTGCCAACGGGAGAAAACCCACCCAACTCACCAGTCGAACTGTTATCGCTGGTTCTGGTTCTCGCTGGCCTGATGGGGGCTTTGGCTATGACCCTGCTGGGCTGGCTCGCCGTCTCGCATATCGGCCGCTCGGAGGGGAAACTCTGCGGCATGTGGCTGGCGGTGTTTGATGGATTATTGTTCCCATTGTTGGCCATCAATTCGACTTTTTACTATTTCCTGTTTCCGTGGTTAAGAATGGTGATCAACGAACTCAACCGGAGAAATCCAACGGCCTCCATAGGTCTGGAAGTGGATCTGGTTCGTGCCTTTTTCTTCCTGGCCTTTATCGCGGTCTGCCTCTGGTTGGACTGGTTTATTATCCGCCGCGTCTGGCAGAAGGTGAATCCGGACCGCACGACCGGTTCGTCAGGTGCACTAGCCCGGAAGAATTCAGCAGGCATAAGCCTGGCTTGGGCCTGCGGATTTCTGGGCTTGGCCTTGGGGCTTCCTTTGGTCATTGGGCTGCTGCTGGCGAGCAAACCCGCCCTAAAATCAAACTATGGTATCTATTTTGGCAATAAAGCCACGCTGCGCGCTCGGGCCGCACAATCAGCGCATCCGCAGCCCAACCGCGTCCGGCAACTGGCGGGCTGTCCGTTCCTGGCACAACTGCCCGAAGGCGGGAGCATCGAATTGCTGGCGGTGCGGATTCATCCCTCAACTAACCAACCGTGGTGGCAGCCGGATGGTTCGCCCTCGACCTATGACAGTTCCGTGGAAGCCGAAGCCAAGGAACAGATCGGCGGTGGCCTATTGGCACTGGCGCGCTTTCATTATCCTTCAAAACCCCGGCAGAATTGGCCTCTCCCGGCCGGAGCAAAGAACCTCGCCGCCATCGACGTGGGAACCGGCCCGCGATTCGCGCTGAAGGATGGCCGACGCTTAGCCTTGTCCGAGGCCGATCCCTACACCCTGTTTGGCGTGGTGAGTTTCGAACAAGCATTGCCGCGTGCCAATGAAATAACGCTGGCGTTCAAAGTGGCCACTGCGGATTGGCAGACGCTGACGGTAAAAAAACCTGGCGTGTGGGCCTCGTTATTCGCCAGCGCAGCGCGCCAGGAATGGCAGTTCGGCGAAACCCCCGAAGGCAATTTAAAAGTTACCGTCACCCACCTCGCAGAAAGCGCGGATATGCAGTACCGGTTGGTTGCCGTGGATGTGACTGGCGTGGAATATGTTCCATCCACCACCCAGTGCACAAAGCGAGCCAATGAGATCGCCTCCACGTTTACGGCCAGCTTCAGTCCGTCTCCCGGCAGCGGGGAGCGGTGGCAATTACCCTTGGGCCGCGTGCGCGAAGTCCGCTGGGAATCACGGCCTTATGAACCGGTGGAATTCCGCAACGTCTCGCTACAGCCCGGCTATCGGACGAAGGTCACGGTAAAGGATTTTGGCGGGGAACAACCCAGCGCCGCACTGGCAAACACCAACCGCAGCCCCACCCTTCTGCCAGGCGGGGCGAGTCTATCCAAGCGGACGTACTCCAGCTTCAGCCAGCCGGCCGATTTCCCAGATGAAAGCGCTATGCCCGCCGGCACTTTCAACTTAAAGGGAGCCCAACTGGAACAGGTGTTGAGCTTGTATGAAATGCTTTCCGGGCGGTCCGCTATTCGCGGCGCACTGCCCAAGGTGCAAATCAATCTGCGATCCCTCCGCGCTATGAGCCGGAGCGAGACGTTGCAAATGTTCGACACGGCTCTGGCACAAAACGGCATTGCGATGGTGTTGTCCGGGGATAATGCCGTCAAAGCCGTGCCAGCGGACCAAGCGGCGGGCGAAAATCCGCCCGAGATTGATCTGCCTTGGGAATTGCTGCCCGATTCCAGCTCTCCGATGAGCCGGATAATCCCATTAAAAAACCTCCGCGCAGCGGAGGTGGCGCCCAGACTGAAGCCGCTGGCGAAACTGCCCAACAGCATGGTAGTCGTCGCAGATCGCAATCTGCTCATCCTGCGGGACTATGCCTCCAGCATCCGGCAGGAATTAAAACTGGTGGAGACCTGGGAGGGAGAGCAGATCGCCCCGCCAGGGAAGAGCAGTGGCGGCACCACCACCAACCGGCCGACTGCAAAAGCCGAACCAACAGACTTGCGCGCTGCGCGCTCGAAGCTGGCCGAACTACGAGTCAATTATGCAGAATCCAATCCAGTCATTCAAAGAGTGCAGGCGCGCATCCAAGAGCTGGCACGTCTGACCAAGGAGGAGCCCGATATGCCGACTGATTTGCGCGAGGCCAAGGCGCATCTGGCTGAATTGCATGTAGACTATTCTCCGCAAAACCCGGCGGTTCAGCGGACTTTGGCTCGCATCCAAGAGTTGGCACGCCTGACCAAGGAGGAGCCCAATATGTCGGCTGATTTGCGCGAGGCCAAGGCACGCCTGGCAGAATTGCGCGTCGATTATTCAGAGCAAAGTCAGGTGTTTATCGAAGCCCTGGCCAAAGTCAAAGCGTTAGCTCCAAGCAGGCAATAGCCATTCGGACGGGTGGCTGAAATGCTGGGTCCATTTCAGCGCAAGCGACGGAAGGCATCCGGTGAGATGCCGAATATGGATTTGAAGACACGAGAAAAATGAAACGGATTGGCAAAGCCGAGGTCACTGGCGACATTTTTTACCAGCACCCCGGGGGGCTGCAATTGACTGGCGGCCTCGTTCATTTTCTGGCGCATCAAGAATTGGTAGGGCGACTGATGGTCGTAGCGGCGGAACAGGCGGCAGAGATACGCCGTATCCAAATGACATTCCTGAGCCACTTCTTGCAGCGTGCGCAGCCGGCGAGAATTTTCCTGGATGAGCCGGCGGCACTGTTGATACTTGGTGTAGGCGGCGGATTCAGCATTTTTTAGCGGCAACCGGGCTTCGAGCAATTTCACACCAAGACAGTTGAGGAGTTGCAGGCAAACCTCCGGGGCGTGGCGCGTGGCGCGCTGGCCGTTGCGAATCAGCTCATCGAACAGCGGTTGGATTTCGTTAGGCGGGAAGACGTGCGAGACTTTGCCCGGTGCGAGCCCGTGGCGGCGCATCCAGGACGCAGAGCGGGTGCCGGCGAAATCAACAAAATATTTCACCAGAGGCTTCTGGGGGTAAGCGGTGATATGCTGGCGAATGCCCGGCCCATAGGCAAAAATGATACCGGGCTTGAGTTCGTATTGGCGCCGCCCTAGTTTCAGCAAGCCTTCCCCGCGCGCCACGTATTCGAGGGAAAAATACGGAAAGGTCTCACGCTGAATGGCATAATCGGGTGCGCAATGCTCCACCCCACCGCAGACGACGGCCAACCGGGTGCCGGGAGGCGGCTGGAGGTTAAGGTAAAAGCGTTGCGCGGAAGAGACCTGTTCCGAAAAAAAATCGGGCAAATGGGCGGCGGCTTGTTTCATACAAAGTCAATAATGGATATGCACTGGTCAAAAGTGGGCATTCCCAAATGCGTTTGGCAAGCTAGAATAGCTCCGCACATTTGAACAATGGTGGCCGCTCAATCCGGCTGCTGCAAAAAACATTAAAATAATGGAACAAACCAAACGACTCGTAGAAAAAGGCCCGGCCACCAAAAAAGATGATTTGATCGTCATCACTGGCGCGGGCGGATTCATCGGCGGCAATCTTGCGCTGCACTTCAAGAAAAAAGGCTTTACCAATATCCGGGTGGTGGACAAAAAACCGCTGTACGAATGGTATTTGCATGTGCCTGGCGTGGAAAACCTTTGTCTGGATGTCAGCAACGAGGCCAATTGCCATCGGGTATGCGAAGGCGCGGTGGAAGTTTATAACCTGGCCGCCGACATGGGCGGGATGGGTTTCATTGAACGCTTTCGCATTGAATGCCTGCGCAGCATTTTAATTAACACGCACATGGTCGAGGCGGCGTACAAAGCCGGCGCACGCCGCTATTTTTTCTCCTCGTCGGCCTGCGCCTACAACACGCTGTTGCAGAAGGATCCGAAGGTCCGCGCGCTCAAGGAATCCGACGCCTATCCCGCCATGGCGGAACGCGGTTATGGCTGGGAGAAGCTGGTCTCGGAAATGTTCTGCGAGGAATACTGGCATGAGCGCGGCATGAAGACGTTCATCGCCCGGTTTCACAATGTTTACGGACCGAACGGCACCTGGGACGGCGGCCGCGAAAAAGCGCCCGCCGCGATGTGCCGCAAGGTGATTGAGGCGATTGATAAAAAGGATCTGAGCATCAACATCTGGGGCAACGGCGAACAGACCCGCAGTTTCATGTATATAGACGATTGCGTAAAAGGCATCGACATGATCACCCATTGCGATGACCTGATTGCAACGCCGATCAACCTCGGGTCCAGCGAATTGGTTTCCATCAACACCCTGGTCAGCAAGGTGGAAAAGATTGCCGGGGTAAAATTGAAGCGCTCATACAACCTGAATGCGCCCCAGGGCGTGGCCGGACGCAACTCGGACAACACCTTCATCCAGGAGGTGCTCAAGTGGGAACCGAATACCACTTTGGACAAGGGATTGGCGGCAACCTACAAGTGGATTCAGGAACAATATCATGCCCGCAAGGTCGGCAAGCGCATCGGTATTGGCTAAGGTTTGCAATACAAACAGACTCATTTGATTATGCTTACCCATTGCAGCCAGGAATCCTCACCGGCTGCACTGGGTAACAAAATGGGCTGAAAGCGGTTGGGCGAGGCGGGGAATTTATTTTTCTAGCACGCACGCAGGCAACCACAGTTTTTGAACCTTGCAGAAACCTCCGTTACCGTACAAAAGCCCGGACCAAACTGGAAAGGAAAGTGAATTTTGAAAAAGACTAACAAAAATGCGGTTGCCGCTTTGCTTGGTGCCATTCCGAACCGACTGCAACTGGCCGGCGGATGGATAGATCAGCCGTTCGTCTCACAGCACAATCCCCGGCCATTCGGCTCGATGGTGGTGGTACAAATTGAGCCGGATTTTCGACCGATGGACCGCTCCGGCATTGCCAGCGGCACGCGGCACATTGCCATGAAACTTTGGAAGGGCAAGTTACCCGCCCGCCCGCCTGAAGAGCTGGCGCGTGAGCTTTACGAAGTGGAAAACCGAGGCAAGGCCGAGCCAAGCGGTTCGCAAGACATGATCGGGCTGGTGTATCCGGGCGTGAACCGGCTGGACTACAATTTTAAAATTCACGGCGGCGTTTTTCCCTCGCACATCGAATCGTGCCGCCGGGCGAAGGTGGCGCGCTGGTTGAGCCGCATTTTGCATCTGATTCCCGTTGAACCCCGGCCGGATGGCTACAGTCCGCTGGGTATAAAAAATTTAACACCCAAATGGGTCGCGCAACTGGGGCAGTCCGGGCAGGACTGTTTTGCGGCGATAATCAACATGGACGCGAAGGCGCTGGGTCTATCGCTCAACCGGAACATGCGTTGTTGGGAAATGCTGCTGCCGCAAGTGGTCAGGCACCCGCTGCTCCGGGTGGATTTGATGCCGCTGCTGAAAGCGTATCAGCGGCAATATCTTGGCGCGATGTATTCCGGCTGTGGCGGAGGCTACCTGATAGTTGTGTCGGAAGAGGCCGTGCCGGGCGCATTTCAAGTGACGGTCAGGACGCAAAAATGATCGCCCCTCACAAAAACGAAACATCCTTTTGACTGCCGCCCCAAACGCTGCCCGGCAAATTTTTGATTAAGAGATTATGAAACTGAGACAAATTAAATGGATGATGCTGGCACTAGGTGTCACGGCCACATCGGCGCTTGCGCAAACCACGGCGTTGCAACTCCCGCCCATTGCACCTGGTCCATTCAAAGCAGACTGGAGTTCCCTGACAAACTACCAGACCCCGGAATGGTTTCGCGATGCGAAGTTCGGAATCTGGGCGCATTGGGGACCGCAATGCGAGCCCGAGCATGGGGACTGGTATGCGCGCAGCATGTATATTCCCGGCAACAACGACTACAAAACGCATATCGCCGAGTTTGGTCATCCCTCCACCAACGGTTTCAAGGAGGTGATTCACCGGTGGAAAGCCGCGCATTTCAATCCCGACCAACTGCTCCGCTTCTACAAGCAGAACGGCGCGAAATATTTCATGGCGCTGGCCAACCATCACGACAACTTTGATTTGTTCGATTCCATTTACCAGCCTTGGAATTCCGTTGCGCTGGGGCCGCAAAAGGATTTGATCGGCGGGTGGGCCCGGGCGGCGCACAAAAACGGCCTTCGCTTTGCGGTAAGCGTACACGCTTCGCACGCCTGGTCTTGGTATGAACCCGCGCAGGGTGCCGATAAGGACGGACCGTTTGCCGGTGTTCCTTACGACGGCAAACTCACCAAGGCTGACGGCAAGGGGCAGTGGTGGGACGGGCTGGATCCACAGGATCTTTACGCGCAAAACCACACGCCGGGTACGAAACTGGAATGGCGGTGGGATGCGAGCCAGGGCAGCAGCACTCCGGACGCCGCCTACATGGAGAAATTTTTCCGGCGCACCAAGCAGCTCTGGGACGATTATCATCCCGACCAGATTTATTTCGACGACAGCGTGTTGCCGTTCCACGGCGTTAACGACGAGATCGGCCTGACGCTGGCCGCGCATTTCTATAATTCCAGCATTCAGTTGCACGGGCACAATGAGGCGGTAATGAACAATAAAATGCTCAATGACGTGCAGCGGCAGGCGATGGTATATGACATCGAGCGCGGCAAAGCTGAAGGCATTCTGCCGCAGCCATGGCAGACCGACACCTGCATCGGCTCTTGGCATTACAATCAGGACATCCTCACCAAGCATCAATATAAATCCGCCGCGTCGGTCGTTCGGATGCTCGCCGATATTGTCAGTAAAAACGGCAACCTCATGCTCAGCGTGCCGTTGCAGCGCGATGGAACGCCGGACGCCGATGAAATTAAAATCGTCAGCGAAATCGGAGCTTGGATGAAGGTCAATGGCGAGGCCATTTACGCAACCCGGCCCTGGCGCATTTATGGCGAAGGCCCCTCGACGGTAGCGGTGGAAAAAGGCCGTTTCGATGGCCAGACTGACGTGCAGAAAAAGCCCTTCACGGCGGAAGACATCCGATTTACCCAGGCTAAAGACGGGAAGACACTTTATGCCCTGGTTTTGGAAATCCCGAAGAACGGCCAGATAAATATCAAGTCCTTGGCGGAGCAATCAGCCCATTGGCCGGGCAAAGTTGGATCCGTGCAGCTCCTGGGAGTTTCCGCCAAATTAAAATTCATCCGGGATGCGGAAGGCTTGCATATTACATTGCCGCAAAAATCGCAGGGAAAGATTGCGCTCGCATTCAAAATCCGGTCCTGACATGAATCCTTCCCCTCAAGTTGTCATCAGCGGCGGGTTTGACGACATCAAAGCGCGTGACCTGCGGTTTCTGGAAGAAGCGGCCAAACTCGGGCCCTTGACCGTGCTCCTCTGGCCGGATTCCGTTTTGGCAAGCCGTTCCGGCAAGGCACCAAAATTCCCGCTGGTAGAGCGGAAATATTTTCTCAACGCCGTCCGCTATGTGGAAAAGGTTTTGGAGGCGGAGATGGCGGACTTCGATTCCCTGCCAAAAAATCTGCACGCCAACATCTGGGCGGATGCTGAAGCAACCATGAATCGAGCGCGACGGCAATTTGCGGCTGAAAACAAAATCGCCTACCGCGTGTTTTCGGCGGATGAGCTGAAGGGGTTTCCCGAGCCGCTGCCGATGCCATCCGCACCGGGCCGGAAAAAGGTCATTGCCACCGGTTGCTACGACTGGTTTCACTCAGGCCATGTTCGCTTCACTGAAGAGGCGTCGGCGTACGGGGATCTCTATCTATGCCTCGGCAATGATGCGAACGTACGGATGTTGAAGGGCGAGGGACATCCTCTCCTGTCTCAGGAAGAGCGCCGTTATGTCGTGGGTTCCATCAAATACGTGAAACAGGCGCTGATTTCCACCGGCTCCGGCTGGCTGGATGCCGATCCGGAAATCCGCCGATTGCGGCCGGATATTTATGTGGTCAATGAAGATGGCGACAAAGGAGGCAAACGGGAATATTGCCAGGAATTGGGCCTTGAATATCTCGTCCTCAAACGCACGCCGGCACCCGGTTTACCCAAGCGCAGCAGCACAGACCTGCGCGGTTTTTGATTCAGTTCGCAAAACCGCGCTCCTGCAGCCAGAACAGGCAATCGCCGGCCCACGGATGCGGGTGGGCAAAGGGCGGCTTGTCTTTCAAGCCCATGCCGTGTCCGCCTTTTTCATAAACATGCAGGGCAAACGGCACGTTATGTTTGCGTAACGCCTCGGCGAAAAGCAGCGTGTTTTCCATGGGCACGGCTTTGTCTTCGAAAGTCGTCCATAGAAAACATGGCGGGGTGCTGTCTGACACCTGCCGCTCGCTGGACAGGTATTCCACCAATTCTGCCGTCTGGTTGGTGCCCAGCAAATTATTGCGGGAACCGTGGTGGGTAAACTCACCGAGCGTGATGACGGCATAGCATAAAATCCCCAGGTCCGGCCGCGAACTCTGTTGCTCGATTTTGTCCGCGGCATTCGGATCGCCCGCATCGAAATGGGTAAGTATCGAGGATGCCAAGTGGCCGCCGGCGGATGAGCCCATGACCCCGATGCGATGGGCGTCAATGGCATATTCGGCTGCATGGGCACGCACCCAGCGCATGGCGCGAGTGACGTCATTGAGCATGGCGGGGTGATGATACCCGCTGGAGCCAAGGCGCGATTTCAAGACGAAGCAGGCGATGCCGTGCTGATTGAGCCACAGGGCGTAATCATTGCCTTCGTGCGGCGCAAGGTGTGCGTAGCCGCCGCCGGGGCAGATTACCATGGCTGCGCCGGTGGCGTTGGTGCCGTCCGGGAGATAGGGCGTGATCGTGGGGATGTCGTTTGAGCTGGTGCCAAGAGCGCCGGGAGCGCCGGCGGGCCAGAGCGGAAGGGCGGTTTTCATTTCAGCGTGAGCGGCGCACAAGGTCAACAGGGCAGCCGCGAAAGACAAATGTTTTTTCATCGGAAAATTTATTTTATTATTCTGGATTCGCCGGTGGAAATGTCCAGCGTCCAATCGCGCGGCTCCGGCAGGGTCAGTTTGCCGGCACCGATTTCGAGCGGCATCCAGAGATAACGGGAATCCCATTGCGTGTTCGGTTTCCAGATATCTCCTAGAAACAGGACGGTGGTAGCCCTGGTGCCGGTGACTTTTACCAGCATGGAAGATTGCGAGCCGTAGGTGTTTTTTTCCGGGGGAGCGATTTCTTTAAAGTCCGACCAAGGACCAGCCAGCGTTTTCGCGGTGGCGTAGCGGTTGGGATTGGGATCCCAGCCGGTCAGCGCGGAACCGAGGGCGTAATAAAGTCCGTCATAATGCACAATCGCGCCACCTTCCAGGTGTTCGGGAATGAGGCAAATCTCCTTATCCACGTTCAGATAATCCGTCGAGAGCCGGGCGATGCGGAATCCGAACGGGCGATCCTCGAAAATTAAATACGCCAGGCCATCATCATCCACAAACTGTCCGATATCACGGCTCTCGTGGCCGAGCGGCCGGAAACTGTTCAGATAGTGGTAATCGCCATCCACCGTAGCGCACGTGAATACGGCGACGCGGGCGTATTTATAAGTGCGATTGTCAATATGCGCATACATGACGAACTGCCGGGAGGGTGCATGGAAAAAAACCTTGGGGCGCTCCAGAATCCAGCCACGGCCCAGGTTTGCCGGGTCCGCCAGTTGCACAACCTGATGGCGGAACGTCCACTGCGCCAAATTGGTCGAAGCATAGCAACTGACATAGCGCCGGCCACGCGGATTGGACTGCTTACGATCCTCTCCAAACCAGTAATAGGTATCGCCTACTTGCGTGAGGCCACCGCCGTGCGCCTGGATATGTTCGCCTCGATTGTCCGGCCAAATGGCTCCGGGCACAATGATTGGAGGGGTGGCAGCCATCATGACGTAACCCGCCATCCATATAACAGCGGAGATCAGATATTTTTCCATGGGCAGGAGGTGCGAGTCGGTATTGTCAGCATGGCATATAGCGAACCGGCAAAAACTTCAAATTTCAAAACCGAAAAACGGAACGCGTTCATGGTTACCTTGCCGGGACGCCCTTAGCTTTGGGGTGAATGCAGCACGGCCAAGGCTTTAAGCAAATCCACCGCTCTCGCCAATACCGGATCGCGGATCAGAAGTTGCGCGGGCGCACCGCGCGGCGTCAGGGAGGCATCGCCAGCATCCTCGCCGTCCTTGACCCTTTTCCGGACCAATTCCGCTTCACTCATGTGGTCCACAAACGGCAGCAAATCGTTGGTGCGGGAAGCCAGGGTGGATTTCGGGAGGGTGAAATAGGGGTTTTCTAAAAACTTTTTTTCATCGTTGGCATCCAGCGCCACCGTGATATCAGGGGTTAGATTTTTAGGGCTATCGGCCGAGCCAATAACGACTGCGGGACCACTCGTGCGCAGTTGACTGGCCAAGGCCGCCGCCGTGCCACGGGTTTCGCGGTTAACCAAAATGATGAGGGGAAATTTCTGCCGGGCAAGATCATCCATTACGGGGAGGCTACTGCCATCGGCGGAGCGCAAATCCAAAATCGTACCGGCAGTTAAATTCGTGGATTGGGCGGCGCGCACTTGTTCTGCCAAATTATCAGTCACCAGCCGGACGCTGACATGAAGAACGGTTTTGTCTAACAGCGAGATTCTTATCGGAAGTTCATCGGCCAAGGCATTCAGTGCCATGGCCAGAACCAGAATTACGAATAATTTCATCGGCCGAAAAATGCGCAACCGGCACCGGAAAGTAAAGCGCCGGCATCGCTCAGGAGCCCATGCCGGAGCGGTGCAGATTAAATTTCGCCGTAAGATCAAAGTTTAACCCATTTACCGGTAGCCGAGGATTTTTCCACAGCCGTCAGCACCTGCTGATTTTTTAGTCCGTCTTCGAAAGTCGGATGCACCGGCTTGCCTTCGGCACAGGCATTTACAAAATCCGCCACCGCATGTACAAAAGTATGTTCATAGCCCAGTCCATGGCCGGGCGGCCACCAATTGGCCACATAAGGCTGCACGCCATCACGTTGCGTCACCAGGATATCGCGGAAACCCTGCCGGTCCTTCGGATCTTCCCCGTTGTAAAACTGGAGTCGGTTCATGTCTTCAAAATCGAAGGCCAGCGAGCCTTTGCTGCCGTTGATCTCCCAAGTGATTTGATTGCGCCGGCCCAGCGCGTACCGGGTGGCTTCGAGATTTGCCAGCACCCCACCTTGCATCCAGCCCAGAAACGCCGCGGAATCGGGCGCCGTAACCTTGCCGAGCAGCCGTTTTCCCTCCGCCAGCAAATCGGCACGGGGGCGTTCGGGTATGAACGTATTCACCAGGCCACAGACTTCCGTAAATTCGCCGACGAGATAGCGCGCCAGGTCAATGATGTGTGAATTGATATCACTGTGCACGCCACTGCCGCTGGTGGCCTTTTCCAAACGCCAATCGAGGGGAAATTCCGGATCGGCCAGACGATCTTGGGCATA
>CAISVF010000030.1 GCA_903888765.1 uncultured Verrucomicrobia subdivision 3 bacterium
ACGCTGCTGCGGATTATGTCCTGATTACGGCCGGTTCTATTTCCGGCACCTTTGCCAGCTCACCGGTTTGGGATTTTGCTCCCTCCAATCCGGGCAATTACTCGATCGTGACTGACACTTCGGCCAACCAGGTCACGCTGCATTACACCCCGACCACCGCGCCGACGGCCTCTGGTTCCGCTACCCCGTCTCCGGCGTTGCGTAACGAGTCCGTGCATATCGCCGTGAATGTCACGCCTGGCAGCGGCAGCATTGATCCGAATAACGGCGTGGCGCTGGACCTCACCTTGCTCGGCGGTGGGTCAATTTCCTTGGTGCGTTCCGGGGCCAGCAACACTTATACCAACACGGTCGTCATTCCGGGCAACACTACTCCCGGAAGCTATCCTTTGACGGCGACTATCACCGACAGCACGCCGCTCACGGGAACGGCCTCCATCGCGCTGAGCGTCGTCGCTTCCTCCGAGGTTTGGGATGGCGCGGGCGGCGATCAAAACTGGAGCACGAATCCTAACTGGGTTAGCGGTGCCGCGCCGGGCCTCATGGGTGACAGCGCAGTCTTCGCGGGCAGCTCCGGCCTGGCTCCGAATCTGGACCTCAACTACACCCTCAACGGCCTTTCCTTCAGCAATAACGCGGGCAGCTTTAACCTGGGCTCGGACAATGGCAGCTCGCTGACGCTCACCGCCAATGGCATCGTTAATAATTCAGCCAGCGCGCAGACGCTAAACCTGCCGCTTATCTTCGCCTCGGAGCAATCCATCAACGCTTCCAACGGCGATATCACCGTTAGCGGCATTGTGACGGACAACGGTGCTGGATTAACCAAGACGGGAAACCATGTGTTGACCCTGGCGGGCAATAACAATCTCACCGGTCCGGCTCTGGTGGCGGCGGGAACCCTCAGCGTCTCCGGCACCATCTCGCCGAGTTACCTGACCGTCGGCACTGCTGCGGGTAACAGTTTGGTGAAGATCTCCGGCACGGTGACCGCTCAGCAATTCTTCATCGGCAATAAAGCCAACGCGGCGGGCGCAGTTTATCAGACCGGCGGGTCGGTCAGCGTGTCGGGAGGTCTCATTGGTGACCTCCTGTGCGTCGGCAACCTCCTGAACAGCTACGGCTATTACAATGCCGCCGGCGGCACGCTTAGCGTGAACGGCTTGTGCGTCGGCGGGGAAAACAATCCTGCCGGGATGCCCTGGCCGCCCACACCTTCCGGTAACGGCGCAATGGATGTCACCGGCGCGGTCATTGACAACCAGGGCTGGCTGGTGATGGCCCGCGGTTCCGCGACCGAATATGGCGTGCTGAACCTGTTCAGCGGTTCCCTGAGCTATGCTGGCGGAGGTGTTGGCGTTAATTGGGGAGCGAACCAGACCGCCATTATCAACGTTCTGGGCGGCTTCCTCACCAACTCCACGGATGTTGGCATCAACCTGAACCAGTTCAATAATGCCACCGATGTGGGCGTGCTGAATTTGAACGGGGGTGTGGTGCAGGCTAACGGCGTCTTCAACAGCCCGAGCCAGTTGAATTTCAACGGCGGCACGCTGCGCGCGAGCACCAACAACGCCGGTTTTGTCAACGTGGGCGGCCTTTATATCCAAAGCGGCGGTGCGGTGATTGATAACAACGGCTTTACCAATACCATCGGTCAGCCGCTGCTCGCGCCCACCGGCAATGGTGTGCATGGTGCCACCATCACCGGCGCGGGTGCCGGTTACATCGCTCCGCCGATCCTCCTGCTCACCAACGCGCCCGGTGACACCACGGGCTTCGGCGCAACCGCGATCGCACAAATCAATCCAGCCTCCGGCACGTTGACCAATGTCATCATCACTTGCCCGGGCCAAAATTACACCGCCGCCCCCATCTTCGTGCTGGTCGGCGGTGGGGCCTCCACGCCGGCTACGATCGTGGCTGCAAGCCCGTCGCCCAACACCAGCGGTGGTCTCACTTCGACGGGTAGCGGTTTGCTCTTCCTCGCGGGTGCCAACACCTACACTGGCAACACCACGGTGAGCGCCGGCACGCTGGAACTCGCCCAGGCTGCGCTGGCGGCGAATTCCACGGTCAGCATCGCCAGTGGCGCCCGGTTGCAGCTCGACTTCGGCGGCACCAATATCATTGCCGCCTTGGTATTGAATGGGGTTACGCAGCCGCCGGGCGTTTATCAGGCGGCTAATGCGTCCGCTTATATCACTGGCACCGGCAGCCTGATGGTGCCGGCGCCCGGTCCGGGAACCTTCTCCAGCACGCCCGTCATTACGAGCTTCACCCTGAGCGGGGCGAATGTGGTGCTGACTGGCATCAATGGCCAGGCGAACGACGCGTATTATCTGCTGACCAGCACCAACGCGGCTTTGCCGTTGAGCCAGTGGCGGACGGTGTCAACTAATGTCCTGACTGCCAATGGAAATTTCACCTTCACCGGCACCAACGCGGTGACGGCCGGTTCTTCCCAGCAGTTCTATCGCTTGAGTAACACCAATTCCAATCATTGAAACCGGGTTGACCACGCCGGGCGGCGGCTTCGGCCGCCGCCCGGCTTTTGGTTCAAGACCACTACTGCCGGCGCGGTGCGCTGGGCGGGCGGTTGGATGACCGGCCCGGCGTCGGTGAACAACAACGCGTGGCATTTCATCACGCTGGTGGATAATGCCGGCACGGAATTCATCTGTTTGGACGGCAGCGTGGGTGTCGTAACTTCGACGCTGGCGAATCTGCTGGCGACCGGCACCAACCAGATTTGGATAGGCGGCTCGCCGGATGGTGGCGATGGTGCAACAAACTGAACGGCTTGATTGACGAGGTGTACATGTTCAACCGCGCGCTGCGCCAGACTGCGGTGCAGGTTCGTGTGCTTTTGTGTCCGCCGCTTTTCACATGTCTGCTGGCAGTTTTTATGCACTCGTGACTGGTCAATCTGCGCTTTGCGCCGTAAATTTTCTGCTCCATTACTATGTGGCGTTCCAAATTTTTTGCCTTCTGGTTCCTGGGCTTCCTGGTGGTTCTCGCTTTGCCTTCGGCTGCGGCGGTTAATGTCAGCGGATTGCGGTGCGAGCAATTGGAGCATCCCCGGGGGATTGACGTCCTAAAACCACGTTTGAGTTGGCTGCTTGAATCCGATCAATCAGGAGTCCGGCAAACGGCTTATCAGATATTAGTGGCTTCTTCCAAAGCTCTCCTCGCGCAGGATCAGGCTGATTTGTGGGATAGTGGGCAGGTTAAATCCGCGGCCTCCGTTCTCGTGGCCTATGCCGGCAAACCACTGGTTTCGCGCGCCTCCTGCTTTTGGAAAATCCGCATCTGGGACGAAGCCGGGCAGGTCTCTGCCTGGAGTCCGACGTCCCTGTGGACCATGGGAATTCTCCATCCGGAGGAATGGCGGGCTAAATGGATCGGTCAGGACGAACTGGAGTCCACCAATTATCTTTCCGGCACTTCGTGGATATGGTCGCGCTCGGCCGCTGAAACTAATTATTTTCGTCGCCTGGTCGTGCTTCCCGCCGGCCGCCCCATCAAGCGGGCAATTTTTGAATACACTGGCGATAGTGAATGCCGTGGCTGGATTGACCATTTCGATCTTGGCGCGCGCAACAACTTCAAGACGGTTAAATGGAACGATATCACCGGCAGGATCGAACCCGGTCAATCCTACGTTTTCGGTCTGACCGGCCGGCATGTGGCCAAAGGCGGAAATTCCGGCGGCGTTATCGGCCGCCTGTCCGTGGAATTTTCGGATGGCTCGGTGATGTTGGTGCCTACCGATGAAACCTGGCTGGTGTCTTCCAACGCCCCTTCCCAGTGGAATTCGACGTCCTTTGATCCGGTCCATTGGGAGGTTCCTAAAATACTCGGACCTGCCGGTGCCTTGCCGTGGGGCGGCATCCGTGAACCCGAGGACCGCCGGCTGCCGGCTCGCTACCTGCGGCGGGAATTTTCCGTCAATAAAGCCATTTCCCGGGCCACGATTTCTTTATGTGGTCTTGGTTTGTCGGAACTGTATTTGAATGGTGGCAAGGTGGGCGATTCAGTTTTGTCTCCCGCCTTTTCTCAATACGATCGGCGTGAATTTTATGTCACGTATGACGTGACCGCAAATCTGCGGCCCGGCGCAAATGCGCTCGGCGTGATTCTTGGCAATGGCCGTTTCTTCGCCGACCGCAGCAAGGTGTACGCGGGTACGGTGAATTTTGGCTGGCCCAAGTTGTTGCTGAATTTGCTGGTTGAATTTGCCGATGGCACCAGTACGGAAATCGTGAGCGATCAATCCTGGCAACTCACTACTGGCGGCCCCATTCTTGCCAACAATGATTTTGATGGCGAGGAATACGATGCGCGCCGGGAATTCCCGGGTTGGGCTGAGCCGGGTTTTTCCGGGGTAAACTGGTCCGCCGCCCAAATTGTTTCTGCTCCCGGTGGAGTGCTTTCCGCTCAAATGATGCAGCCAATTCGGGTCACAGATACCATTCGGCCGCTGACGGTTAAGGAAATCAAGCCGGGGGTGTTCATTTATGATCTGGGCCAGAATATGGTCGGATGGTGCCGCTTGACCGTGGCGGGGCCGCCGGGAACGGCAATCACGCTCCGTCACGCGGAGACTTTGAAACCGGATGGTTCGCTATATATGGCCAACTTGCGTGGCGCCCAGGCCAGGGATGTCTTTATGCTCAAGGGCGGGGGCGTGGAAACCTGGGAACCTCGTTTTGTCACGCATGGTTTCCGTTACGTTGAGTTGACGGGGTTTCCCGGTAAACCGGGATTGGATTCGCTTGCCGGTCGGGTGGTAAACGATGATTTGCCTTCCGCCGGTGATTTTCGCTGCTCGAACGATTTGTTGAACCGTATTTACACCAATATTCTCTGGGGCACGCGTGGAAATTATCGCTCCTTGCCGACGGACTGTCCGCAGCGCGACGAGCGCCAGGGCTGGCTGGGGGATCGTTCGGAGGAATGCAAAGGCGAATCGTATCTTTTCGACATTGCCCCGCTGTATGCCAAATGGCGGCAGGATATGGCCGATGCACAACGTGCCGACGGGGTCATTCCGGATGTCGCGCCGGCTTACTGGCCGATTTATTCGGATAATGTAACCTGGCCCAGCAGTGCCATTATTGTGCTCGACGCCCTGCAGCGGCAGTTCGGCGATGCTGCTGGCATTCGTCTCCATTACGCCGGCGCGAAAAGTTGGATGCAGCACATGCTGGGGCTGGCAACCAACCATCTCCTTTCCAAGGATAACTATGGTGACTGGTGCGTGCCGCCGGAGGAACCCTCGCTGATTCATTCCCTCGACCCGGCGAAGCAGACGGATAAGACCCTCTTGGCCTCTACCTATTTTTATTATGACCTGTGCCTGATGGCCAAATATGCCACCCAGCTCGGCCAGGCGGCCGATGCTGAGTATTGGCGCGACCACGCCCGGGCTTTCAAAACGGCGATCAACCAGACCTTTCTGAATCGCCAGCAGGGGCAATATTCCAATGGCACGCAAACTTCCTGCGTATTGCCGCTGGCGTTTGGTCTGGTGCCCGAGGATATGCAAAACCGGGTCTTTGCGCATCTGGTTGATAAAATCGAACACGAGACGCACGGCCATATTGGTACCGGGTTGATCGGCGGCCAGTATCTTAACCGGGTGCTTTCCGACCATGGCCGGGCAGACTTGAGCTATCGGATTGCCGGCCAGAAAGATTATCCCAGCTGGGGCTACATGGTCGGGCAGGGGGCTACCACCATCTGGGAACTCTGGAACGGCAATACCGCCGACCCCACGATGAATTCCGGCAACCATGTAATGCTCATTGGCGATCTGGTGCTGTGGTTCTACGAATACCTCGCCGGCATTGCGCCGGACGACCGGCAGCCCGGGTTTAAGCATCTGGTGATGCTGCCGCATCCCGTGGGCGATTTGACGTTTGTCCGCGCCAGCCACCGCTCGCCTTACGGCTGGATTTACAGCGAATGGCATCGCGACGGGGACCGGTTTGATTGGCAGGTCGAAATTCCCGCCAACACCACCGCCACCATCATGGTGCCGGCCGGTAAAGCCGGTCGCGTCTTTCAAAACGGAAAACCCGTCCCTGCCAAACTCGAAATGGGGAGTGGCAAATACCATTTCACGAGCGAGATTAGCGCATTGACAGAAAAGAGGTAGCGATGGGCAACGAGGATTTTTGGTTTTTGGCGAGGCTTTAGCGCAGGCGCAGGTTTGAAAACCCTGCAACTGAGCTAAAGCCTCGCCAAAAACCCAAAAGACCGTTGTTTCTTGGAACCCAAGGCGCATCGCTATAAATTTGATGGAAATGCTCTAAATGAAACAAAAACTCTCAGTTTACCGGGCCGCTTTTTATTTGCTGCTGTTCATTTGCCCCGGTGCGGCCGCTGCCCATGCTTCCGCTATTCTCCAATCCGAATTCATCTATGAGTCGGCTCCTTTTCCGTCCTGCCACGCTTCGACCATTGTGGAAACGAAATCCGGCCTGGTCGCCGCCTGGTTCGGTGGCACTGCGGAACGCCATCCGGATGTGTGCATTTATGTGGCCCGTCAGGAGCGCGGTCATTGGTCTGCGCCGGTTGCGGTTGCGGATGGCGTGGGTTTTTTGCCGGAGCGACTGCCCACCTGGAACCCGGTTTTGTTTCAGCCGCCGTCAGGTCCGTTGCTGTTATTTTACAAAGTCGGCCCCAGCCCGGCCGCCTGGTGGGGCATGTTGACGACTTCCACTAACGACGGGGTGACTTGGACCCCGCCCATGCGGCTCCCCGGCGGGATTCTTGGGCCGGTCAAAAACAAACCCCTCTGGCTCGCGAATGGCGAGATCTTGTGCGGCAGCAGTACGGAAACCGGCGGGTGGAAAGTGCATTTCGAGCGCACCGCTGATTTGGGCAAAACCTGGCTGGCGACGCCCCCGGTGAACGATGGTCAGGCGATTGGCGCCATCCAGCCCAGCCTTTTGACGTTGCCGGATGGCTCGCTGGCGGCGATGGGGCGGACCCATAATGAAAAACTGTTCCAATGCCGCTCGCTGGATGCGGGAAAAACCTGGGGCGAAATGAAGTTGCTGGATTTGCCGAACCCCGATTCCGGCACCGATGCCGTGACGCTGCGGGATGGTCGGCAGCTTTTGGTTTATAACCACAACGTTCGCACCGGTTCCCGCAACAAGGGGCGCAGCCCCCTCAATGTTGCCCTTTCTACCAATGGAATCGCTTGGTTTGCGGCGCTGGTGCTGGAAAATGACCCGCTCGCC
>CAISVF010000031.1 GCA_903888765.1 uncultured Verrucomicrobia subdivision 3 bacterium
CCACATTCGCCCAGCCCGGCACGGTCACGGAATAGTAAATCGTCTGACCGGCGGGGATGGTACCGGAGCCCGGCGTCTGGGGAGACAGCGAGCCGGCAAACAGGGAATTGGTATCCAGCACAAAAGACAACTGCCAGTTTACGAGCTGATTGGCATTCGTCACATAGGCACCCACGCGGTTGTCCCAGATTTGCAAAGTCCAAAGACCGTAAGCAGAGTTGCCCGTGAAGGCTTCCAGCGATTGTTCCGGGAAATAATAAAGATTGGTCAAGGGCGCTTCCGAGACGGCAAAAGAATCCAGCAGGATGCCGGGCTGCAAACCGGAAATGGTCAGCGGCATGGAATTGGAAGTCGCGGTAAAGGTGAAGCTGTTCACCTCCCACTGATTGTTGATTCCGAAAATCACATTGGTGGTGCTGCCAAAAGAAACCAGGGCCTCGGCCAGACCGTAAGCGGGCGTCACGGCCGGATCGAATTTGCCCAGGAGCCGGTTCGTGGAGCCGGCTGAGACCTGATAGATGGCGGCAATTTCCGCGCCGGAGAGCGCACGCCGATAAATGCTGATTTCATCCATCTGGCCGCCGAAATAATTATTCGTGTAGAGCGTCAGGTCATGGCCCAGCAACACATCGCCGTCCGTCTTTGGAATAAACACCCCCAGGTTGGTCACCGCCACATTGGTGCCATTGAGATAAAGGGCGGCGATGCCGGAGTTGGTGTTGTAAGTCAGCGCAATGTGCTTGAAGACGTTGGTCTGCAGGAGCAACGGCGCGGAATAAATTTCGTGCGAAACAAAATTCGTGTCCACGATATTGGCATACAGAGCGCCATAGCCATTGACGAGGAGATTGCTGCCGCCGGGCATGGAGTTGGTGGCCGAGACCCACAATTGCACGCCGTTGGTTTGAATCTGATCCACCTCGACCACGCCATAAACCAGGTTGGTCGTTGGCGAACCTTGGACCACGCCATTGTTATTTACCGCGACCCAGAGGCCGGATGGCTGGTTGGTGCTGCCACGAATAAAGGCATAATTGCGCGTGCCACCGGTAGTCAAGGGCTGCCCCGCCAGCCAGTTGGTATAGGCGACATTTGTCTGACCGCCCGCCCAATTGAATTTGGCGGCCCCATTGGTCAGACCAATCCAGAGGTTGCGATTCACGCCGCCGTAATTGGCAAAATTATCAAACACCCAATTCTGCTCATTGGCCGTATTGACGGTCACGAGATGACCACCGAGCTGGGTGGCCCAAAATTCGGAGGTGGTCCAGTTGGTCGCACCGAGCAGGTAATAATAATGGCCCGTATCGCGATCCAGATAAGGACCCGCCTGAATGACGATATTGGACACCGCCGTATTGGTGGGCACGTGCGCCAGCCATTCCACGACCGGCTGCGGACGCAGGACATTGGTGGGATTAATCCAGCCTTCCACCGTAAAGCCGCCGGCGGGACCGACATCCAGCGAGGCCGACTGGGGAATCTGCACATAGGCATTGGTGCCGGCAAATTCAAACTGGCTGCCGAAATCCGTCATTTGGAAAGCCTGCCCGACTTCACCCGCCGGATACGAGAACGGCCCGACCTGCGTGCCATTGTTGCCATTTTTTTCCGGATCCGAACTGTCGCTGGCATTGCCTTCACCGCGCCACCAGGCCGCAATGCCCGGACCGCGATACCAGAAGGTGACATTGTAAATCCGACCGGGCACCGTGGGAATTGAGCGGGTGATGGTGCCGTTGGCCAGGGCGAGGAAATTGCTGCCC
>CAISVF010000032.1 GCA_903888765.1 uncultured Verrucomicrobia subdivision 3 bacterium
CATTACGGTGATTTCGCAGGAATCGATCGAACTGGTAAGGCGGGCCAGGGTTTTAATATCAAAGGCGGGCGTGGATGCTGTCCTGACCGTGAAATGGTCGCGCACAAAGGCATCGTAGAATTTTCTACGAGCCGGGTCGGTCAGCTCCGCCTGCGCGCCGTGGGTGGTGAACAGCTCGTATTCGGCCGACAATTTTTTCAGCAGCGCGGTGAGTTCGCCGCGATGACCGAAATTGAGGATGGCTGAGGTGTCGAATACGAGTGAATCCATGTTGATTCAGCCCCTCACCCTTGCCCTCTCCCCATCAAATGGGGTGAGGGAATGTGGTTTTGAATTGGTGTCGAATACGAGTGGATCCATTTACGCACCCTCCGCCGCCGCCTCTTCGTCGACGGGAACGGGCTCATCGGAGATGACCTGTTCCTCCTTGTCGCGCAACTTGGCGATGTATTCTTCCAAGACGTGGCGGGGGGTGAAAAACCATTCGGCGAGCTTTCCGACGGAAACCTGGCCTTCCTGATACAACGCGAGGGCCATTTCCCGAAAGCGGATGTCCACCTGGGAATCAATTTCCTTTTCGTCCGTGGGGGCAACACGCACCGTGGGCGCGGCGGGCAACTGGTAGTTGCCACGAAAATAATCCGACTTGTCGGTCCACTTGAAAAACTTGAGCTGGGTGAGGCGGTAAAAAATGGCGTCGCGCGAGACGTTGAACGTCCGGGCGGCGGCTTCTAACATGCCGGGCTCGCGCAAGCGGTCGCCATATTTCTCGACCAGAGATTTCAGATCCGCCTCGGGCATGAGAAATTCGCTGGCGAAGGCGTTGGCCTGTTTTTCCAACGGATCGCGAACCGAGGAAATGGACACCTGGGTATCCATCCGGTTTTTACCCGACTCGCCATCGCGGCCCAAGTGGAACACGACATGAGCGAACTCGTGGGCGAGTGTAAACAACCGGCGCGTGGGCGGCTGCTGGTGATTAATGAAGATGCAACTGAACGCGCCGCGAAAGGAGATGCCGGATAGGTGCTGGGGCATCGCCCAATCGAACACAAAAATATTCCATTCCGCCAAGGCCTGCTTCAACTCGTCGAGGGTGACGCGGCGATTGAGTTTGAGCGTGTCCCGCAGGTGGGTAGCGGCACCGGGTAACGCCTCGGTGGAACCGAAATCAGCCCGGAGGATGAAGGATTTGGGAACTTTGCCAGCCAAGCGGTGAGCGGTGGCCACGAAATGAACCTGGGAGGAGGCATCAAGAAGTGCCTGGTCGATCTCATTTTTCTGCGGTGAGGTCACTTGGGCGCGGCATTTGAACAGCGGCCGGATTTCAGCATTGAGCAAATAATCGAGCGCGACGCCCATGGCGCGGGCGAGCTCGAGGAGTTGTGATTCGGATGGAGTGCGCGTGCCTTTTTCCCAATGGGAAACCAAGGAGGCAGACACGCCCAATTTCCCGGCCAATTCGGTCTGGCTCAATTTGGCGAGGGCGCGGACTTCAGAAAGCCGTTGTGGCAGGCTGTGTTGTTCGTCGCTCATTTGTAATAGATATTCACAGATTGTTCACACAAAGCAAGTTTTATTTGACAGTCATGCGAAAATATACGAAAATGCAATTCGATCTTTGAAGAAGGATAGCACAACTGATGGTGGCAACGCAAATGCGACGCCCCACAGGTTGACAATTTTGCCATGAGTGTGGCAGAAACGAAAAGGCCACAGAGTTTGCACCTCTGTGACCTGATCGGAAACCTCAAACAACCGGAATAGTTCAAGGGATCTGGATATACCAGCCGTTGTTTTACATCGGCCCTTCAGAATACTCAAGGACTTTTCCACACAAGAAAGGACTGACCATGATTCTTAAATCATTGGTAAGTCCCGGACCCCAGTGGCGTTTGCTGCCGACTGGGTTCGTCATATCCGGTCTAACCGGCATGCGAACCGAAGTTGGCGTCAACGAACGTTACTGGCTCTGGGATCCGGCTTGTCGCAACTGACGGCTGGTTGAACCCCGGCGTCGCCAGCCAGCAATGTGCTGGCGACGCCGATTTAACCAAGCGGGACGGCGAGCCGGCAAAAATGACGAGGAGCATGAGTGAGTCACAAGATAGACCTGAAGTATGAGTACATTAAAGTTCAAGCGGTTCACGAAGCCGCATTTTCTGAAACAGATTGGCCGGGACACGCTCGGCCAATTTTTCAACCGGTTCAGCCCGGCGCTGGCCGAAAAGCAAATCACGCCGCCGGCGGCAACGCTGGATGACGACGCGTATTATGAAGCGGTGGCCCGGCAGGCAATGGCGGTGGATGGCCTGCCGGAAGCGCTCGTGGAGGCGGTGCACGCCATCGAAGGCATGGCCAACGAGGAAGGCGAAGACCGGCTGGAGCGCGCCACGGGCGAGAACGGGCCGGCATTCCAGTTTTGCGATGACGCCACCATGGCGGAGAAAGCCATGCAGGCGTGGCTGGCCAACCCGGAGCAATTCGCAGTAATTTTCAACGAGCTGCGCCTGACCCGGCTGGCGTCGTATGACTACTATTCCAGCAAATTGCCGATGGATCAAACGGCTCTGTTTGCGCTGCCGTCGGCGCAGACGATTGAACTGATGACGGCGGACATGGAAGCGGCGTTTCGCGCCAAGAATCGTGGGCAACGAACCTGTCATATCGAGGCTCACCTGATGGACGGCGAATATTGGCTGCGCATCCGGCACGGGGACACTTACACCCGGGTGACGACGCTGGCGAACGGCGGGAAAATGTCGGTCCTGCATTTCCGTCCGGCAAAGGATGACGTGGTGGTGCTGGCTCTGCAACGCGACGAAATTCGCATTCACGCCGGAACGAAATGGGAAAAAGACCTGTACCGGCGAACGATCGGCCAGCGGCTGTTTGGGGAGCCGAATTATTTTTCCGAACGGAAAATTTACACTCTTGATCCACTGCGATCGGATGGGCGGGATGCACTGGACGTGAGCGATCTGCCAGGAATCAGCAAGATCGTGCTACGGAAATTTGAACTGGCGTGGCCGGGCGAGTTTCATGAAAGCATCATCCGCAAATCGATGGATGTGTTCGCCTCGGCGGAAGCCCGCAAGACATTGGCAATTCCTGAGAGCGGACAACTGATCGCGGCGGAGTTTGATTTCTATTTCGGCGACAATCCCAAGCCGCGCAAGGTCTCGCTGCGACCGCCGAACATCCTCAAACTGGGGCGGCACTGTGACGCCACGCTGGTGCACCGGTGGCTGACGCAAAATGGTTTCGTAACACTCATCGTGAATGGCCCTGGTCAGCGTACCGATGGCAACATCACTTATGTGTGCGCGCCGCAACGGCCAACTGCCGGCTGATATGCCGCCAAATATCTGGCGGGCTTTGGAAACCCTCGCCGACGGCAACCATGTGGCGGCGGTGTGGGAGCAGTGGTCGGGGGACCATTTCGACCTGCTCCGCACCCATTTTCTCCGGGACACGGAGAAACGGGCGGGGTACGTGCCCTGCCCGCTTGGTTGCGGTTGCGAGCATCGGATTCACCAGCGTGCGAACGGCGCGCTGGTCGGGGTTTGCCAGTGCGACCCGTGGAATTGCGAGGACTTCCCGGTGACGCCAGCGGAGGCGTCGTTGCTGGCGTGGAACCTTCCCAAGTTCGCCCGGGCGGTCAGCAAGGTGTTTGACTGCGACCTGCGGGAAACCCGGCTGCCGCTGCCGATGACGTGGCAGATTGGGGCCAAGTTCAGCACCGGCGTGCCGGTGTTTCTCACGATCCAAAATGAGCGGGCCTCGTTCTGCCAGGTGGTGGCGGATCTGGTGGCGCGCCAGCGTGCGCGATTCATCTTGTTGGCACCAACCGGCCGGCTGCTGGACGCTTCCAGTCGGGAACTGCTGGCGGGAGCGCGAGCGGGGTTTTTCGATCTGGAATCGAACCTGGTCTGGCTGCCCACGGGGAAGCTGCATCCGAAGGTCCGGCCGGGCGAGCTGTTTCAACCATTCGCACCGGATGCGACGGAGCCGGCACCGGAAACGGTTTTCGCCGGTATCTTTGCGCTGATCGAAAAACTGGATGCCGACGAGAGTATCAAAGATCCGTCGGTGATCCGGGTGTTCCGGCTGTATTGCGGACAAGGGCTGGGCGCGCAGGAGGTGGCCACCAAATGCGGCTGTGTGAAGGCCACGGTCTTGAACCGGCTGAATAGAATCCGGAAGGCGACGGGGCAGGACCCGCAGGAGTTGCGGGCTTATTCACCCTACTTCAACAAGGTGGAGGAGGCCATGACCGAGGCGAAGGCGGCATACATCCACCGCAAGTCGCTGGTTCACGACATTGAGGAGCGAGAGAGCGAATAGAAATGAAGGCAAAATGACCGCGCCTTGACCCGGTCAAAACAGGAAAAACGCCCGTGTTTACGGGCGTTTTTCGTTTTCATACATCCTGCCAGTTTACTTCGGGGCGGTTTACAGGGGCATGCACGCTCCTTGCGGAGGGCCACCAGTCTTTGCGGACAGGCTCACGTAAAACACGCAACAAAAGGTAAACGACCATGTTAGAACCAAATCAATCGGCGCAACTGCCGTCGGCCCCGCCACCGGAGCCGTTCATCAACAAGGTGGAAATCGCCCGTCGGATGGGGAAAACCCTCCGCACCGTGGACAACTGGATGAAGCTCGGACACCTGCCGTACTACAAAATCGGGCGGAGCGTCGAGTTCAAGTGGAGCGACGTGGAATCTCACCTCAACCAAAACTGCCGGGTGGCCCGCCGGAACTAAGCGAGCCGCACCAGCAATCTACCAAGAAGCAAAATCAATATGGAAAAGATCAACGAAATCATTTTTGAATACTTCCTGCTGCCCACGGCGATGGTGGCCTACACCGTCTGCATGGCCCAACTGGCGTGCTCGATCTACCAGGATTGGCGCAAGAAAACCAACCACCCCGATGAACCCAAGGATTGATCATGAAAAATTCCTGTGAACGGGGCAAGCGGGGCGAGCGCGAGTGGCGCGATGAATTGCGGGCGCAGGGCTGGGGCGCGTACCGGGGGCAGCAATTCAGCGGCTCGCCGAACTCGCCAGACGTCGTTTGCGACGCGCTGCCGTGGATTCATTTCGAAGTCAAATATGTGGAGCGGCTGGATCTTCCCGCGGCGATGAATCAGGCCCGGCGGGATTGCGGGCCCAAGGTACCAATGGTGGCTCACCGGCGGAACTTCCGGTCGTGGCTGGTGACGATGAAGATCACGCGTTTTTACTACTGCCTGCAGCGTGATCTCACCGGCGAATGGGCGATGGACAAGACCAAGAACAGCGTGCCGGCGGAAGCCTGCCGCGAGGTGCGGTGGCTGCATTGCCGGGTGATGGAGAAGCACCGGTTCGACAGCCACGACGAGATGGAACAAGCCCGGCGCGAGGCCGGCGAGCGTTTCTACGCGGTGGCTCATCGCGACCGCGAGGGCCGCTGGCTGGCCACCGTGACGGCCGAAACTTTTTTCAAATTTCTCCGGGGCGATTTGCCTTCGGGGTTCAACCAAAAACAAACAAGCAAATAAGCATTATGGTAAATACGCAAATGACAGCGAGTGCAGACGCTTTGGTTCTGCAATGTAACGAGGGCGGCAACTTCATCAAGCATCCGCCCGGGATCTATCAGGGCGTGTGCGTGGATGTGGTGGATCTGGGGATGCAGTGGACGGAGTTTCAGGGCAAGCGCAAGCTGGTCCGTAAACTCAAACTGGTCTTCGAGACGGAGCACGTCACCGAGGACGGCAAGCGCGGTATCGTGGCGAAAAACTTCACGGCATCGCTCTATCCCAACGCCAAGCTGACTGCCTTTCTGGGGCAGTGGCGCGGTCGCCAGATCGTGCCGGGTGACAACGTGGACTTGAAGAAACTGCCGGGGGCGTGCTGCACGTTGGTGCTCTCGCACCAGCAGTCCTTGTCGGGCCGCACCTATGTAAGCATTGATGCGGTGAGCAAGGCCACGAAGAAGGTCGTGCCGAGCGGCACTTACGATCCGGCGGCGATGCGCCAGCGCATTGCCGAGTGGGCGGCGAAAGATGCCGCCGCCGTGCAAGCGGCACCTGTGCCGCAACCGATGCCGGTGGTGGCAGCGCCACTGGCCAATGCACCGCAGGCCGTCGCGCCTGCACCGTCCAAAAGTGCCGCGCCAGCGGCAGCGCCGGCAGGTCCTTCCGGACCGGCACCGGACTTCGATCCCGAGGTCGGGTTTTGAGTCCTGGCGGACTGCCACTAATGAAAACTACGACATCATCCCATGAGTGATAAATTATATTCACCGGATGCTGCCCATTGGTATGGTCGGGATGGTGTGGCTTGCCACACCGTCCCCTCCCTCAAGGGGTCTTCGCAGACGGCCAAAATGCGTCCCACCACACTGCGGGACGCGCGCAAGCTCGGGCTTTATCCGAGCGTCACGAACATCATCAGTGTCATCGCCAAGCCGGAGCTGACGTCCTGGCTGCAAGCTCAAGCCGTGATGGCGGCGCTCACGCTGCCGCGCAATCCCGGCGAAAGTGAAGATGCTTTCGCACAGCGGGTGGTGGCAGATTCGAAATCCACCCGCGACAGTGCCGCCGAGTTTGGCACGGCGTTTCACGCCGGGGCGGAACTGGTGGCGCATTCGCTGACGGTGGATGCAGCGCATCCGGCGGCGGCGTGGTTGCATCACTACTTCGCTTGGTATCGCCGCAATGTCGTGTCACTGCGGTGGACGGAGGCGGTGCTCGTCAATCATGACCTCGGCTACGCCGGCACGGCGGACTTGCTGATCGACCATGCAGTGCATGGACCCACTTTGGTGGATCTCAAAACGATGAAGTGCTTGCGCACGGCCAGCGGGAAACTGAACACGCCCAAGCCGTATTCGTCGTGGGGTTATCAACTGGCGGCGTATCGCAAGGCGCTGGGCCTGCCGGTGAAGTGCTTGAACCTCATCGTGAACTCGAACGAACCGTCCGAACCCATCGAGCATGTGTGGTCGGCGGAGGAATTGGAAAC
>CAISVF010000033.1 GCA_903888765.1 uncultured Verrucomicrobia subdivision 3 bacterium
CTTTGCCGGAAAAGGCACCGCCGCCATGCCGGCCAGAACCGCCATAGCTGTCAACGATGATCTTGCGACCAGTCAAGCCGGTGTCTCCCTGCGGTCCGCCTACGACGAAGCGGCCGGTGGGGTTGATAAGAAATTCCGTCTGCTTGGTCAGCAGCTTGGACGGCAGAACCTTCTTGATGATTTGCTCGATGCAGAATTTTTCAATCTCGGCATGCTCGACGTCTGCAGCATGTTGCGTGGAAATGACGACATTGGAAATGGAAACGGGCTTGCCGTTTTCGTAAACCACCGATACCTGAGACTTGGCGTCCGGACGCAGCCACGCCACCTTGCCGCTTTTGCGGATCCTGGTTAATTCGCGGCCCAAGCGATGCGCAAACATGATGGGCGCCGGCATGAGTTCCGGCGTCTCGTTAGCCGCATAGCCGAACATCAAACCTTGATCGCCCGCTCCCTGCTTGGCGGTCTTTTTGCCCTTGGCTTTGCGTGCGTCCACGCCCTGCGCAATGTCGGGGGACTGCTGGGTTACAATGACGTTGACGAACACCTTGTCGGCATGAAAAACATCGTCGTCATTCACGTAGCCGATTTCCCGGATGGCCTGGCGGGCGATGGCAACGAAATCCAGCTTGGCCTTGGTGGTGATTTCACCGCCTATAATGGCGATGTTTGATTTCACGTAGGTTTCACAGGCAACGCGGGAATATTTATCCTGCGACAGGCAGGTGTCCAGCACGGCATCGGAAATGGTATCCGCGACCTTATCCGGATGGCCTTCGCCGACGGATTCAGAAGAGAAGATGTAACGATTACTCATATTTGATTTAGGTTTCTCGCCAACAACATATTGACGTATCAAGATTTGATGATATATCATTTTGGAAGCGCGTCAAACGGATTTCTAAATTAATTTGGCCGTGTATTGAATCATGTCTGCCACCTTAAACTCCCTTCGCGCTCTTTCCGATGCGACGCGCCTGCGCCTGGTCGCGCTGTTGGAGCGCGATGAATTATCAGTCAACGAATTGCAGGAAATCACGCGGCTTGGTCAGTCGCGCATCTCCACGCATCTCGGTCTGCTCGCGGATTGTGACATGGTCAACTCCCGGCGTGAAGGCAAGCGAACTTTTTATAAACTGAATGGAAATGCCGATGCCACGGTGCGGGAATTCATTCAGCTGGCGATCTGTGGGGCTCATGAGCTGGCGGAACACTCACACGATCAGATTAACCTCAAGCGCGTGCTTGCCCGCCGCAAAGAGCAGGCTCAGGTTTATTTCAACCAGGTTGCCGGCCGCTTTGACCGGGTTTATGGCCCGGGTCGTTCATGGCAGGCATTTGGCCATTTGCTGCTTAGAATTTTACCGCCGCTGGTCGTTGCCGATTTAGGAGCCGGCGAAGGTTTGCTGAGTGAACTTCTCGCGCGGCGCGCGAAAAAAGTGATCGCCGTTGACAACTCAGAGAAAATCGTGGCTTTTGGCGCTGCCAAGGCGAAAAAGAACGGATTAAAGAATCTGGAATTCCGGCAGGGCGATTTACAGAGTCCGCCGATTGAACCGAACAGCATTGACCTGGTGATCTTGAGTCAGGCCCTCCATCACGCTGAGGACCCAGCATTAGCGCTGGCCAGCGCGGCGAAGCTACTGAAGCCCGGCGGCCAGATTTTGATTTTGGATTTGTTGCAGCATAACTTCGATAAAGCCCGGGAACTCTATGGGGATCGCTGGCTTGGTTTTGCCGAAAGTGATCTACACCGCTGGCTGGAAGCGGCCGCATTCAAGAAAATAGAGATCAGTATCGTGGCCGCCGAGGAACAGCCGCCCCATTTTCAAACCATTCTCGCCGGCGCGGAAAAAGCCTGAACGTATCTGGCGGGGTGACTGTGTTTGCCAATGGTTTTCAGCTGACAATCAAGTTCACCATCTTTTTGGGCACGATGATGACTTTCCTGACGGTCTTGCCCGCGAGGAATGGCTGAGCCTTTTCCGCTAGTTTGGCCTGTGCTTCGATGATTGCATTATCGGCGTCCACGGCGATCTTGATGACGTCACGAAATTTGCCGTTCACTTGAACCGGGATTTCAATTTCGCTTTCCACCAGCAGCGCCGCATCAAATTTTGGCCAGGGGGCATAAGCCAGATTGGCGGGAGTTCCGGGCGCGAGTGTTGCAAGTTTGGCCCAAAGTTCCTCGGCGAGATGCGGCGCGAAGGGGGCAAGCAACTGCAGGAACGGCTGTAACACCTGCGCCGCCTTGGTCTCCCAGGTGATCGCTTCGTTCACAAATACCATCATGGCAGAAATTGCCGTGTTGAACCGCATGGCTTCCAGATCCTCGGTGACTTTTTTGATGCAGGCATGCAGGGTCTTCAATTGTGCCGGGGTGGCTGGCCCGTCTTTGATCGCCGGATTTATTTTTATCAACCCCAGCAGTTCCCGGCGCTTGGTTGTTTCGGTGATGGTTTCTGCCTGTTCAAATTCCGTTTCGGAATGCTCATCCACAAATAACCGCCAGACTCGCCCCAGGAAACGGTACACGCCTTCAACGCCCTTGGTATTCCAGGGCTTGGTATCTTGCAGGGGACCCATGAACATCTCGTAAAGCCGGAAAGCATCTGCGCCGTATTCTGCCAGCACATCATCCGGGTTCACCACATTGCCGCGCGACTTCGACATCTTTTGTCCATCTTCGCCTTGTATCAATCCTTGATTGACGAGTTTGTAAAACGGTTCCGGCGTGGAGACATAGCCGAGATCGAACAGCACTTTGTGCCAGAACCGGGCATAAAGTAAATGCAGTACGGCATGTTCGGTGCCACCGACGTAAAGATCCACGCCGGCGGCTTTGCCGTTCGACGCCATCCAATAATTGTCCGCGTCCTTGCCGACGAATGACTGCGCATTCTTGGCGTCGGTGTAACGCAAATAATACCAGCACGAACCGGCCCATTGCGGCATGGTGTTGGTTTCGCGAATCGATCCATCTGGCAGGTGCAACCAGTCCTTGGCCCTGGCCAAGGGTGGCTCACCGCTGGGGGTGGGTTTGTAATCTTCCAACGTCGGCGGTAGTACGGGCAAAGAGGTTTCGGGCAACGCTTCGTGATACAGATTTCCGGCCGCATCCTTCTTCCAAATAATCGGAAACGGCTCGCCCCAGTAACGCTGGCGGCTGAATAGCCAATCTCGCAATTTGAAGTTAATGGTTTTCTTGCCAAGATTTTTTTCTTCAAGCCACGCTGTGATTTTCTTCTTGGCGTCCGGCGTCGCCAAACCCGTGATGAAACCGGAATTCACCGCGATGCCGTCTTCGGTGAAGCCCTGCCAGTCGGTTTTCGGTTCGTTCGGTTGAACGACTTGAATAATGGGCAGATTGAACTTTCTGGCGAATTCAAAATCGCGTTCATCATGCGCTGGCACCGCCATAATGGCGCCAGTGCCGTAGCTGGCGAGAACGTAGTCGGCAATCCAGACGGGAATTTGCTTACGGTTAACCGGATTGATGGCATAAGCGCCGGTGAACACGCCGGTTTTCTCCTTGGCAAGTTCGGTGCGCTCCAGATCTGATTTGCCAGCCGCGAAATTTTTGTAGGCTTCCACGGCGGCTTTCTGCTCGGGCGTCGTGATTTCCGGCACCAGTCGGTGTTCCGGGGATAAAACCATGTAGGTCGCGCCAAACAAGGTGTCGGGTCGCGTCGTAAAGACGCGAATGGTGCCGGCTGAACCAGCGATTTGAAAATCCACTTCCGCGCCTTCGCTCCGGCCGATCCAGTTCCGCTGCATTTCCTTG
Source organism: uncultured Verrucomicrobia subdivision 3 bacterium (assembly GCA_903888765.1). GTDB lineage: Bacteria > Verrucomicrobiota > Verrucomicrobiia > Limisphaerales > UBA11358 > UBA11358. The sequence goes on from CAISVF010000033.1 coordinate 3,785, forward strand.
AGGGAATCGCTCCAGTCAATCGAGTCAAGATCAGCCAGCAGTTTCTCGGCATAGGCGGTTATCCGGAGCATCCATTGGCGCATCGGCTTGCGGATGACCGGAAAGCCTCCCACTTCACTTTTGCCGTCAATAACTTCCTCATTGGCCAGCACCGTGCCCAGTTCAGGACACCAGTTCACCGGCGCTTCACTGACATAGGCAAGGCGCTTGGAATCGCGGTAGGTCCGTTGCTTTTCTTCCGTCCCGGCACTTTCCGGAAATTTCAGCGTTTCAATCGGTTCAGCCTTATTCGTTTCCGGATTAAACCATGAATTGTAAAGTTTTAAGAAAATCCATTGGGTCCACTTGAAATATTCCACGTCCGTCGTGGCGAGTTCGCGTGACCAGTCGTAGCTAAAGCCGAGACTTTTGATCTGGCGCGTGAAGTTGGTGATGTTTGCCTCGGTGGTTACGCGCGGATGCCGGCCGGTTTTAACGGCGTATTGCTCGGCGGGTAAACCAAAAGAATCCCAACCCATCGGATGCAGCACATTAAAGCCGCCGGCCCGCCGGTAGCGCGCGAGAATGTCTGTGGCCGTGTAGCCTTCCGGATGCCCGACGTGCAAGCCCGCGCCGCTCGGGTACGGAAACATATCGAGAATGTAAAATTTTGGCGGCAAAGAGTCCGCCGGGGCAGTTTTTCCAGCTAGCTTATGCCGAATGCCAAACGGATGGCCTTCTGAGACGAAGTCATTGGGATTAAACGCGCGGAAGGCCTGCTCATCTTCCCACGTTTGCTGCCATTTGGGTTCGATCAAATGGAACGGATATTGTCGGCGGCTGCTGGACATAGAGCCACGCATATTACGGGAAAAAGCGCCGGACTCAATCGCGGAATAAATGGATTATGGACGCGCCAACTGGTGTTGCCACACTATCTTCAATCCTTCCAGCGTCAGGCCCGGCTCCACAGCGGAAATTTCCGGCAGTTTGGCGGCGATCAATTGCGCATAACCGCCGGTTGCAACGACTGGCAGCTTTTTGGCCCGCAATTCATGCTTTAATTGGTCAATTAATTCGCGCACGAGTCCGCGATAGCCATGCAAGGCCCCCACCAGCATCGCTTCTTCCGTGCTCTTCCCGATAGCGGTTTGAATATCCCGGATTTTTATTTTCGGCAGCAAGGCGGTTTTCTCGTGCAAATAGTCCGTCATGGCCGCCAGCCCAGGGGCAATAATACCGCCAACATAATTTCCTTTGCTATTAATCACGTCAAACGTGACCGCCGTGCCAAAATCCACCACTACTACAGGCGCGCCAAAACGCGCGTGTGCAGCGATCGCGTTGGCCAGCCGATCAGGGCCGATGGAATTGGGTTGCGGATAATCAATACCCACGCCGCAAATGGTTTGCGGGTTTAGCTCCAGCGGCGACAGCTTCCAAACGGATAGCATGGTTTTTTTGACCAGCGGCGTCGCGCGTGGTACGACGCTGCATAATGCCGCGCCGGTGATTTTTTTGCCGCCGACGAACTTTTTTACCAGCGCAGTCGCGCCACTGCCAAACCAGCTTAGCGTTGGGATATCGGCTTGCTTCCGCACCCGGCGGTCATCTGCCAGACCAAGGTGGGTATGGGTATTGCCAATATCGAAAAGTAAGATCATGGCCTTGGTAAATTGTGCTGGTTTGTAACGGGAAAATCTATTGCCAGTTGTGCGGTCAGCGGGTTCATTTCTCCAGGGTAACGTCGCCGCCGATGACTCGCTCCAGGTGACCATGCTCCGTCCGGACCAGGAGCGCGCCGTCATCATCCAACGCTTCGGCGCAGCCGCGGATCAGCCGCGACCCCATTTGCACGGAAACTTTTTGGCCGATGGTAGCGCAGCCGGTTTCCCATTCGTCCGCGAGTTCTGAAAATTTTCCGGAGTAAATCCGCGCGTAATCGGCATCCAGTTCGCGCAAGATTGTCGTAGCCAGTTCAGCGCGACTGATAGCTTGACCGGACTCGATTTTTAGCGAGGTGGCGATATTCCGGATCTCTGGCGGAAAATCCTCCACCTCCTGATTGACATCCACGCCGATACCGAGGATGACATGGCGCACGCGGTCCACTTCCGCGCTCATTTCTGTGAGAATGCCGACGACTTTTTTTCCGCCAATAAGTAAATCGTTTGGCCACTTGATTACCACCGCAAGGCCGGTAACGTATTGGATCGCCCGGCGCAAAGCGGTCGCCGAGGCTGCCGTCAGTTGTGTGGTTTCCTGCGGACTTAATTCCGGGCGCAGCAAAATGGAGAACCAAAGTCCCTTGTGTGTGGGTGACACCCATTTTCGCCCCAGTCGTCCCCTGCCTTTAGTTTGTGATTCGGCAAAAACTACCACCCCTTCCGGCACTCCGTCGCGCGCCAGCTTCTCGATGACGTCATTGGTGGATGTCGTTTCCTCAAAAACGCGGATGTCGCGACCAATTTTATGGTGTGTGGCGATGTTCGCCGTGGGGTGTTTTTGCGGGTTATGCTCCGGTTGGCGAGGATGCTCCCGCTGTCCGTGCAAGCGTGCCAGCAGATCGTCGGCATGCAAGGCGTCCGGAGCACTCACCAGCCGGTAGCCAAAATGGGGTCCAGCCTCAATGTTGTAACCGGCCTGGCGCAACTCATCCATGCGCGCCCAGATGGCCGCGCGGCTGATGGTAAGTTCCTCCGCCAAATGTGCTCCGGATACGCCACTTGGATTGGCTCGTAAAGCAGCAAGAATTTTCGCGTCGGTCGTCATCCTGGGTTGATTATCAGCGGGGCGCGTCTACCCCAAATCCGGATGGCTGCGTGGAAGAATCCATAGGGGTAAGGTCGCTTCGGTCAATCTTCAAAATCCAAACCAATGTCAACGGCCCGGGCTGAGTGCGTTATCGCACCGACAGAAATAAAATCAACGCCGGCGGCGGCGATCGCGCGAACGGTTTTCAAACTGACTCCGCCGCTCGCTTCGAGTTTCGCCCTTCCCTGGACAATTTTCACACCCGCGCGCAACTGGGCTGGTGTCATGTTATCCAATAGAATAATGTCGGCACCTGCGTCGGCGGCCTGTGCGACCTGTGCCAGCGTGTCCGCCTCAACCTCAACGGCCAATTCCGGAAATTGTTTGCGGGCCCTGGAAATTGCCGCCGCGATGGCATTTGGCTTTTCATTTTGCAGGGCCACGAGGTGGTTATCTTTGATTAAAATCATGTCAAACAACCCCATCCGATGATTCTTTCCGCCGCCGGCCGTCACCGCATATTTTTCAAAACGCCGCCAGCCCGGGGTGGTCTTCCGGGTGTCGAGAATTTTAACGCGCGTGCCCTGGATGATTTGGGTGAATGCTGCGGTGGCGGTGGCAACTCCGGAGAGCCGCTGAACAAAATTCAGCGCCACACGCTCGGCGCTCAATAGGGCGCGACTGGAGCCGGAAATCTTCAAGATGGTGTCCCCGGCGCGGAGGCGCTGCCCGTCAGCGGCGCATTTTTTAAGGCGGATTGTCGATGACAGTTCACGAAATGCCAGCTCGGCAAATTGAATTCCTGCCACCACCAGCGGCTCGCGCGCCTTCATAAACGCGCGGGATACAGCGCTTGCCGGCACCGTGGCCAGGGTGGTCGCGTCGCCGCTGCCCAGATCCTCGGCCAGGGCGGCACGGACCGCCCATTGGATTTCGGTGACGGTAAGTTTCACGTAATTAGCATGCAATTGAAGTGGAAAAGGCGAAAGTTAAATAAGCCCGCACAACGCAACGTACTTAGGGCGCTATTGGTGATTTCCAACGTATCCTTCGTAGATAAATTCACGGATGGCGGCAATTTCCTCTTCGCCATGAATCGTATGTTCCTTGGGGAATTCCCTCCAGGTAATCTTCAAACCGCAGGCCTTTAGCCGTTGAATTTGGTCGCGCGCTGCGGAAAATGGCAGAATCGGGTCGAATGGACCATGCGTGACGAGCAGTCGTTGTGATTTGGCCATGGGTGTCAGTTCTAGAACCAGTTTTTCCAACTCAAACACCCAGCCGCTGATTCCAACAATCCCCGCGAGGCGGTGCGGGTAAC
>CAISVF010000034.1 GCA_903888765.1 uncultured Verrucomicrobia subdivision 3 bacterium
CCGCAGTCCCGATCTCCGCACAATGACGCTTTCGCCACGCATTTCACTTTCACCGCGCCACATTTTCTAAAAATCAAGCCGGGCTATGAAATATCCGGGCTAGGCTGACGGCTTGCAGCTGGCGGCCAAGCAAAAGCTCATTCATTGGGGGGGGCCAAGTATTTTTCATGGCAAGGTCTCGAACCTCCAAGGCTGGACTGCCAAAGTTCAAAGACGGCAATGAGTCGGGGCGGACAAACACGGTAGTTCAGATTGGCTTGGGATGTTTTACGTCCAAACAGTTTCAGCGAACGGGAGTGCTCCGAGACGTTTCTGGCCTTCGATTAATCGCTGGTTGAGGCGAGAGCATCCGCGACGGCCGGCAGAAACGGAAGTTCGGCGTGGCGCTTGACCACACAGAGAGGATTGTTACCATCCCAGAAATTCGATGAAAAATTTTCCGTTCATCTTCGCGCTGGCCGTGGTGGCCGGCTGGCCGGCATTCACTCGCGCAGAAGTGGCTGACGGGGTCCAGGCCGTGGTGCATGGGCAGGCCATCAGTTTTTCCGAGGTTCAGGATTATTCCCGCCCGGCCGTGGAGGCACTCCGCCGGCAATACGTTTCGCAGCCAGACGTGCTGGAGCAAAAATTGCATGAAACGGTCAGCGACAGCCTTAACCAACTCGTGGAGCGGCAACTCATTCTGCACAGCTTCGAGGCGGAAGGCTATCAATTGCCCGAGGGGGTGGTGGATGATCTCGTGCAGGAACGCATCCGCGAACGGTATGGGGACCGTTTGACATTGATCAAGACTCTCCAGGCGCAGGGCCTGACTTTTGAGCAATTCCGGAAACAGGTCCGGGAACAATACATCGAATCCGCGCTGCGCAATCAGAAGGTACAGCGGGAAATAATTTTGTCGCCCTACAAGGTGCAAAGTTATTACCTGGCTCATCAGGACAAATTCAAATTAGACGACCAGGTAAAGCTGCGCATGATCGTTTTGACGAAGGCATCCGCCGATGACAAGAGCACCGCCGCACTGGCCCTGGAAATTCAGGCCCAGATCAAAGGCGGAGCCAAGTTCACCGAAATGGCGAGCATTTATTCCCAGGGATCGCAGCAGCATCAGGAAGGCGATTGGGGTTGGGTGGAACGCTCCGTACTGCGCAAAGAACTGGCGGACACCGCGTTTACCCTCGCGCCCGGCCAGGTCAGTGAAGTGATTGACACCATCGATACGGTTTACCTCATGCTAGTCGAAGACCGGAAACCATCGCAAGCGCGCCCGCTGAAGGAAGTCCGGGCGGACATTGAAAAAACCCTCCTTACCCAACAGCAGGCGACGCTGCAAAAACAGTGGATGGACGGCTTGAAAAAGAAAACATTTGTCCGCTATTTCCAGTGATGACCATCCGTTATTGCGGCACTCCGCAGCCATGAGCCAATGGATTGGAATCTCAATGGGGGATGTCACGGGCGTAGGCCCCGAGGTTACCCTCAAAGCGATGGCAGCGGAAGCCTCCGCTGATGAAGCAAAATATCTATTGCTCGGTGACGAAAATAGAATCCGTCAACTCAATGACACGCTGGGTTTAAACCTGTCATTAAAGAATTTTGGCGACAACCCGGCAGGCAGATTTTTCATTTCGAATCCGCTAACTGATCCGCTGCCGGAAAAACTGCCCGTCGGATCGCCGTTGGCGGCCCACGCCGCCGTAAACGCCTTGCGGGATGGTGGGCAGCGCTGCCTGCGCGGAGAACTGGCAGCCCTGGTCACCGCGCCCGTCAATAAAGAAGCCATCATACGCGCCGGGCACCGTTTTATTGGCCAGACGGAATTCCTTTCCGAACTTGCCGGAGCCCGCCGCACCGCCATGATGCTGCTCGGGCACGATGATAAAAACCGCTGGTTGCGAGTGGCGCTGGCAACGATTCACATTGCACTCAAGGCTGTCCCGGAAAAGCTCACAGCGGAAAAAATCACACTGGCCACGGAACTCGCCGCGCAAGCTTGCAGCGACCTGGGCTTGGCCCGCGCGAAGATCGCAATCTGCGGACTGAATCCACATGCCGGCGAAGGCGGAGAATTCGGGGATGAGGAAATCCGCTTGATTGCGCCGACGGTGGCGGA
>CAISVF010000035.1 GCA_903888765.1 uncultured Verrucomicrobia subdivision 3 bacterium
GGTGAGGCCCGCGCCATTGCCGGAAAAACTGTTGCCGCTGTTGTTCAAGGTCACCGGCCCGGTGGAGGTGCCTTCCAATTGCATCGCTTTTTGCGCCACCAACGCATACGGGGCGGCGGTCAGCGGCTGGTCGGGGGTAAGCTGTTCAAAGTGGACGCCGCCATCTCGATACTGGCCCTCTCCAACATCGAACCAGATGCGCAAGCGGACATCGGTGTTGGTCAGGACCTCCGGCGGGAGGGCGATCATGTTCGGCACATTGGTATCGCCCAACGCCACGGTGAACAAGCCATTCTTCACGGGTACCTCCAGCCAACTGGCAAACGGCGCGTTGCCGGAAAGGCTGGTGCCATCGTGGCTCCAATAGCTTACAAAGTTGGCCAGGTAAACCGGCGGCGGGGCGATGGTGACAAAGGGAGTTGAACCATATCCCGAGCCGGGATTGTTGAGGGTAATACTGGTGACGGCACCGCCCGCTCCCATGGCAGCCGGCATGGCCACGATCGCCGTTGCGCTGGCTCCCGAGCCACCGGAGGGACTGCTAAAACTCACCTCCGGCGGGGTGAGGTAACCAGCTCCACCATCAGTGATGGTCACGGTCATAATGCTCCCGCCCGGATCGGACGTAGCAAAGGCATAAGCCTGCCGTGAGCTATTCACCCCGCCGTCAACCAGCGCAAACTTAAACAGCCCGGTGCCTGTGTAAGGCTGCCCGGCCACGGTCACGCGGCCCTGGTAGGTGATAATGCCGGGGACGGATGTCTGCGCGAACAGGTTTTGACACGCCAGGCACGCGGCCAGAACTAATGTGGGTAGGTATTTCATTTTGTTGCTCCATTTTTGAGGATGATGAGTTGTTCCAATTTTTCGAGGCGAGCTTTTAATTCCAAGAGAGCGGCATCCTTTTGCCGGGCCAGATTATCCAGTTTTTGATGCAAGTCCGCGTTCTCCGCTTTTTGTTCTTCCAGTTTTTGGTTCAAACCTTGAATGGCGGCCATTTCCACGCCGTCAAATTCCAAGGTGGTGATGGTCTTGTCATCGCGGCCGGGATAGAAGGCGGCTTTGAAGTCCTGCGCCATCGGACCGATGTTCGGCACGTCGGTGTCTTTTTCCCATTTGTAATTCCATTGCTGCACCGGCACGGCGGCGAGTTTTGCCAGCACCGTTTTGCCGTCCAGCGGGGCAAAATTCTTTTTGGCGTTGCGATCGGAAATCGTGCTCCAGCTTGTGCCGTTTGGAGCCACACGGACACCAACGCCGTTGCCGGTGTATAATTCATAACCTCCACTAGCTAAAAGGTTGAAAGAACCTGTGCGAACGGTGCTGAAGGCAAACGAGCCATCCGACCAAATGAAGGAATTGTTGTGGGAGGCAGTGCAATTTTTACCGGCGGCGAAACTAAAATCACCGTTGGCAGCGGTGGCATATCCCATCGCCGTAGAAATTCCTCCACTCGCGGTGGTGCCCGCCCCCATCGCAATGGAATCCTCTCCGCTGGCCGTTGTTCGAACTCCCATCGCGGTGGAATCAAGCCCGCTGGCCGTTGTTTGCTCTCCCATCGCGGTGGAAACACCGCCGCTGGCAGTAGTGGCGGAACCCATGGCAGTGGAAGCAACATCGCTGGCGTGTGTATTTACCCCCATCGCGGTGGTAATAAATCCACCGGCAGTGGTGCCATATCCCAGCGCCGTGGCGTTAGGGCCATCGGCGACGCAGTATTGTCCTATCGCGACAGCGTTGATCCCCCTGGCCGTTGCCGCGCCTCCTATTAATGAAGCCGACCCATTGGTCCCCAGTCGTAAGGCTGGCTGGCCATTGACGCGCAATTCCAACGGCTGATTGTCAGACGTGCCGAGGAAATTATTGGTGGTGGTGCCGGCGTTGCCGCCGAGTTTCCAGAAGTTGGAGACGGCCAAGCCGCCCAGAGTGCTGGCGTTGACGGCGGTGAGGCCCGCGCCATTGCCGGAAAAACTGTTGCCGCTGTTGTTCAAGGTCACCGGCCCGGTGGAGGTGCCTTCCAATTGCATCGCTTTTTGCGCCACCAA
>CAISVF010000036.1 GCA_903888765.1 uncultured Verrucomicrobia subdivision 3 bacterium
GTCGCGCCGTTCAGGTTCAAATTCGTCACCGTTTCCGCCTGATTCAAAATCAACCCCAGATTGTTGTTCACCGTCAGCCCCGACACCGTCGCCGGCAACAGCGTGTCCCCGGATTGCCCCACCACCCCGTTGTACGTGTAAATGCCGCCAGAGTTGAGGCTGATGTAATTGGTCGGAAAAAGGATATTATTAGCAAATCCATTGGGAGCTGCCGTGGCCAGACCACCGCCGGCGTTCACCTCAAAAGTGCCAACCCCTTGAATGACATTCGTTCCCAGATCCAGCGTGGAGCCGGCCGACACGACCCAGTCAATAGTGCTGGTGGCTGCAGTCTGACCGGAACCGCTCACCATCACCTTCTGGGTGCCAGGCTTAACAAAATTCAGTGTCGGCCAAATATTGGTATCTGCCGCCGTCAAAGATCCTCCGGTGACGTTCAGGTTGCCGGAAAGATTCCAGATGACCGTTTCACTGCCGGTTGCCGTTGCCTCCAGGTTGAGCACTCCGGAGGTGATATTAATATTGCCCGCGACGTTGACCGTTTCTGTGCCCCCGCCACTGGTCGCACCGTAAAGGGTGCCACCGGAAATATTCACATCCCCACCGACATTCAAATTCACCGCCGCCCCAAGGCAGAGCGCCAACACGCCGCTGCCGGTGGACACCACGTTAAAATTCCCCATAAATGTCGTGGGCGGACTGCTCCCGAAGCTCAGGGTGCTGGTCTGCCCCGGACTGTTCCAGGTAAAGTTCCCGAACTTCTGTTTCAACCCCGTCGCCGCAGCCACCGTCGTGGCGGTTTTCCACCCGATCACCGCACAGGTCGCATTCGTCTCCCACGTCGCCGTCACAAGCGATCCCCCATCCTGGTTGTGATAATACATTCCCCCATTGTGCACCGAGATCTGCGCCGGACTCACCGCCGTGATCGTCCCCGCATTATTCACCGCTCCAAATACATCCAGATCCGCACCGGACCCGGACACCACCGTCAGGCTCACCCCGGGCGACACCGCTACCGTCCCACCCGCTTCCACCGTCGTCCGATTGATCGTCACATTCCCGGCCACCGTCACGGTTATGCCGTTGGTAATTTCCACCACGGCGGTCAAGTCAGAACTAGGCGTCGTCACCGCCGGAATCCAAGTGCTCCCGCCATCCGCTGAATATAGCCAGGTGGCCGGGTCGCCCCAGTTGCCATTCTGCACCGCCCGAAAACTCTGCACCGGATCCACGGTCAACGTGCTGGAGCCAGATGTCACGCTTCCATTCGACATATCCGATGCCGTATCCGTCACACTCCCCTGCGTGTTGTTCTTGATGACGAAACTCTTTGCCCCGCCCACCAGCGCCCCATCCGCAGGCAGCGTCGCCACACCGTCCGTCGAGCTGATATGCACCACATCGCTACTGCTCTGCGCCAGATTGTAATACGCATCCAGCGCATATACCGTGACCGTAAAGCTCCCGGTCTGCAATTGATCGCCCGGCGTCCCGCTCTTGCCCGGCGCCACTCCGAAGGTCGGCGTTTCCCCCGGGGCCACCATGACCAGTCGCGTGGTCGCACCCGATACCACCGTGTAAAATGAACTCGTATCCGACGTAATCGCATTATTCGATACATCCGAGACGCTCAAACTTTGCCCACTGCCCGTCAAAATATTCGTCACCATCAGGCTCGCGCTTCCCCCTGCCAGCGCAATATCCGCCGGCAGCAGCACGCTGGCGTCACCACTTTGCGTCAGGTGCACCGTATCCCCCGCGCTGACCCCGTTCCAATACGCGTCCACGGCCTTGACCGTGACACTGAAGCCAGTGCCCGCCGCCTGCAAAGCCGGGGTCCCCGTCCGGCCACTGGCCGTTCCCGGGGCCGCCGTCTCGCCCGGCAGCAGTAATTCCAAACGCGCCAAGGCCCCGGCAAGAACACTCACACTGCCGCTCGTCGCAATATTAGTCCCCAATCCCGCAGTCAGCGTGATCGGCTGGGCTTTCAAGGCACGCACGTTGATGACGCAGGCTCCGTTCACCAATCCCTTGACGTTATCCCCATAAGCCGCATCCCCATTCGCATCAAACTGCGCCAGACCGGAACTGCTAAACGTCACCGGCGCACCGTTAAAGGCGTTATCCGTTACCGCCACGTTGTTCGTGTCATAGGCTTGCACCGTCGCCGTAAACACGGAGCCGGCCGTGATCGTACTGACCGAAGGCGTCACCGTGAAATGGCCCAGGCGCGATAGGTCAGGCGTGATCACCTCGCTTTGAACGGCCGGCGTCAACAGCCCGCTGCTGCCGGTGATCGTCGGGCCGCCCGGCACCGTGTCGTGATAGTAGAAAGTGGCGCTGCTGGTACCGTTGCTGATAACCACGTTGGAAATCAAAGTCGTACCATCCGCCCCCGACAGAAACGTCCCGCCCCCAGAAGTAGAACTTAAACCCACCACCGTATCACCGGTCGCCGCATACGTGGTGTTGCTCTGATTTAACAAACTCACGGTTACCAATGCCGAGTTGCGGTTCAGTTGAATAATCTGCGAACCCGGGCTAAAGGCCAGCTTCGTCGCCCCAAGCGAAGAGGATGAGTTAATTGATGGGGTTACGTTCGCCCAACTTGTGTCGGCCCGCATCACATCGTATTGGTAGGTGCCCGAGGTAAGACTCGTATTCTCAAAAAACAGCACCGCCCCGATATTGGCCGGCTCCGCCATAACGCCATCGGAAGTGGCACTGGCCGAGGGGGCGGGTTCCGCACCACCGGGGGTGGGATTGACATAAAGACTGCAGCTGGCCCCTGAGCCGAAGGTATATTTCACCACCACGAAATAAGTCGTGTTGTCCGCCAAATCACCCGACCAGGCAGTGGTGCCATTTAATCGTTGAATGCCGAGGTCAAAATGCGTCGCATCCAACCCTTTCCGTGCATGAAAAGTCAGGGGATCGGTGGCCGCCGGCTGGGTATTGCCATTGGTGGCCAATAACGACCCCATAAACTCATCGGCCAAGGTTGGATTCACGGTCACTTTCATCAAGAATGAAAAGTAAACCGATCCTGCCGTTATGCTATTGCTCAGGTTTCGGAAATAATAACGCCCGGCGCTGGCGGCCTTCGCCACCTGCAACAGTGCCGGCGGATTCACGGCATTCGCCAGCGGCTTGACATCCGGAGTGGTCGCGCCCGACAAATCCCCGGCATAAATGCCAATGTAGGAAGAGGAACCGGACCCGCCGCCGATACCCCATGGGCCACGCCCCACGGGCGGATTCGCGGTGCTGGATGCCACCGCATAGTCCTGCCCATCCTCCAATAATGAGGCCGGTCCGGCCACTGAGCCGCCGGTCTGGATCACCTGCGACACGGCGCTGGAGGTGCTGCCATTGTTGTTGGCATCGCCGTTATAAACCGCCGCCAGCGAATAGGTCCCGGCTCCGCCGGAAATGGTTAGTGATGCTGCGTTGCCGGCCAGGGTCACCGTGCCCAACTCCGCGGAACCATTTTTAAATGTCACGGTTCCAGTCCGTTTGCCGACTCCGGCAACAATGGCGGTTAGCGTAAAAGCTTGGCCTTCATTGGCCGGATTCACCGGGCTCAGCAAGGTGGTCGTCGTTCCATTGATATTCACCGGCACGGTCGAAGTGCCGGCGACCACCCCAACATTGGTTACGTCGCTCCCCGTCAGCAATGCGCTCCCCACGGTGTTATTCGTAAGCAAGAACACCCGGGTTCCCAAGCTGAGCGCGGCGCTGACCGGCAGGGTGTCGCCACCTGCACCGGAACTAATGCCAACGATGTCCGTGCAATTGGTCGCCAAATTATATTGGGCATCCAACGCTGCCACCGTCACTGAATAGCCCACTGTGGCATGCTGCGCTGTAGGGGATCCGGTCTTGCCCGGCGCCACTCCAAAGGTGGCGCTCTCGCCCGGCACCAGTAGCAACAGTTGCGCCACGGCACCGGGAACGACCGTGTAAGCCGAGCTCGTGCTGGAGGTAATGCTTCCATTCGAAACGTCTGTCGCCGTCAATGTGCGGCCACTGCCCGCCAGCATGTTGGTGACGGTCAAGGTTGCTGAGCCTCCGCTCAGGGCGGTGTTGGCCGGCAGCAGCGCATTGTCATCGTTTGCGGCCGAGAGATGAATCATATCGCTCACCGGCACCACATTCCAATTGGCATCCACGGCGTTCACCGTGATGCTAAAGCCGGTGCCCGAGGTACGGATGGTGGGCGCACCCAGTTTACCTGGCAGCGTGCCCGGCGCGGCTGTTTCCCCCGGCAGCAACAGTTGCAATTGGGCCAGCGCCCCCGGCGTGATCGTAATGCTGGTGCTGGTGCCGTTGTTGGTTCCCACGCTGGCCATTAAAGTGATCCCGCTTTCAGCTTTCAAATCCATCACCTTGATGCTGAGCGTGCCATTGGTCAGCGCTTTGATGTTATCGCCGTAATTACCATCACCATTCGCATCGAACTGGGCCGCGCCGGAGGCCGTCATCGCCACCATGGTCCCATCCACGCTCCCATCCGTGATCGGCGTGTTGCCAGCGGTATAAGCCTGCACCGTCGCTGTGAATATTTGTCCCGCATTGGTCGAACTGACCGAGGGAGTCACTACAAAGTGGTCCACGCTTACCGAAGCGGCAGTGTAGTGCAGCGTCACTGCATGGGTGCCGGTCACAATAGAATAGCTGGCAGCATTAGCCGGCGGCGTTCCCGACCAGACGGGCGTGGCGCTAAAGGCTCCGGATATAATGCCATTCGGCACGGTCACCAGCGTGTAGTCCGCAGCTTGATCGATCGCCGCCGGAGCCTTTATAACCGCGCTATTATTATTTAAAGTGAGGCCGGTTCCGGCCCCATTCACCACCAATTTGTCATTGGCTCCCGCCGCTGTGGAGCCCAAATCAAAATTGGCCGTGACTCCTGTTGCCAGAGTCAACCCATTGACCAGGGTTAACGTGGACGTCGTGCCATCCGTGCCGGGAAAAATCCGGGCCCCGCTCACGGAGGCCACGCTACCGGTCACTGATCCGGAACCCAACAAAGCCTGACTGCCTCCCAAAGCAAATCCGCTCACGGCAGAAACATCCAGCGTGCCATTGACCGTAAGATTGGGACTGTTTGCCAGCGATGCCGCCCCCCCCAACACCAAGGTGCCGGCATTGATGGTGGTGTTGCCGTTATAGGTATTCGCCGCATTAAGAACCAAATTACCCGGTCCGGACTTTGTCAATCCGTAACCGCCGCTAACGGGCCCCACCACACCGCCAATGGTGAGGTTGCCGCCGGCAATGGTGATTTGCGGAGACGTTCCCAAGGTGACAGCGCCACTGCCAAGATTGAGGTCGGCGCTGCCTTTGAAAATAAAATCGCCATTCCACACCTGGGGATAATTACCTAGAACCAGCGCGGAACCACTGACGTTATCAATGGTGCCGCCGGAAATCGTCAAGGTGTCTGTCGGCAATCCCAGAGCCTGATTTGTGGCCACATTAAGCGTGCCGGCTTTCAGCCAGATGCCGCCGTTGAAAGTATTGCTGTTCTCCAGCGTCAAGCTGCCACCGCCGGTCTTGGTAATGCCGTTGATAAAGGCATTGCTCTGAATCACTTGACAGGCAATATCCACCGTGCCGCCGTTGGCAATATCCATAAGCACATTGGTGTTGGCATTAATGTTCAGGACGATCCGCATGGTATTCGTCGTCGCGGTCACCGGGTCGCCTGCCTGAAAACGAATGGTGCCGTTGGTGGTCAGGCTTTGAATAAATGGAGCAACCGGATTGGTCTGATTCCACCCCATGGTAATGGGATAGTAGCCGCCAGAAGTGGTATAGTTGCCAATGACTATGGAATTCGAGGAATTAAAATTATTATTCCAGATCATGCCATGCGCCCCCATGGCGGACCGGGTGGACGCGGTGCCGGTACTCACCACATTCGTACCTCCGTAGGTGGTGGCTGTGCCAATCCACAGATCGGAGTTGGTGGTCGGCACAGATCCGGGGATCCAACTCGACGACGAAGCCGCCGAAAATGAATTATCGACCGCAGTGCCCACCCAAATGCGACCGTCACCCCAAGCCTGCGGGATGGGCAATGATAATATACTGAATGCCAGGACTGCGGCAGAACGCATTATGAAAGCGCCAGACCAGTGCCTTTGAATGGAGATGAGGGTATTCGTTTTCATGGTTTTATTTGGATTTGGAAAAATTTATATCAGGCAGAAAGGCAGTCAAAGTGATGAATTTTAAACTGGAAACCATTGATTCAGGGTTTGTCATGTTTGGTTGATCGATGACCATTGGACACAAGCTTCCAACCTGGGCGATGAATACAAGATTTACCCACTACTGCGAAAAATACAGCAGACCTCAGCCGTGGCGACAGCATTGGCAATGGAAACATGTGATTATTAAACACATTAGGCTCCGCCATGGGTTTTGGGAATAGTCATTTTGTGCTAGCGACCATCCCCGGAATTGCCAACGAAGGACCTCGCCACCTCCCCGGTCCCATCACAATTTTAGTGGATTAATTGATTCTAACCAGATCGGCAGCAGGTGTGATGGCTCTTGGGACCAGCTTTCAAGTGATTCAGCATTTTCGCACCCGTCCGGCAAAACATTTTCCCCCATGATAGTCAGCGGATGGTTTGGGCACCTGCATGTCTGAATGCGCAAGGCGGTTCCCCTGACAGGGCCGATTTCCAGCAACCATCTACAAAGGCTGAGGCGTGGGTAGCAAGAATGAAGCGTCCCGAAATAGAAAAAAGGCGGATGGGCCGATTTCGCCCCATCCGCCTTCGCTGAATCCAATTCTTACGGCAGGCTGATCCGGTAGAACCGCGCCGGGCGACTCACCGCATTCGTATCCACAAACGTCACCACGCCA
>CAISVF010000037.1 GCA_903888765.1 uncultured Verrucomicrobia subdivision 3 bacterium
ATTCCCGCCGGAGAGACCAGAGCCTCCGGCACTGGACTGAATAATGTTGCCACCGTCAATGTTTTCAGCGACCTATTCGTCAGTCTGCCCTTGATCCGGGTGCAACAACCCGCTGGTGGCACGCTCGTCAATGGTTCAGCCACCGTAGATTTCGGCTCAGTCATTGTCGGGGCAAACACGGTCGCCAAGACCTTTGTGGTGACCAATGCCGGATCTGCCAGCCTGACCGTCAGCAGCATTTCCATCAGCGGGGCAAATCCAGGAGATTTCTCTGTCAGCGGCATTGCCCTGCCCGGTACTGTCAACGCCGCAGGCAGCACCACTTTCCAAATTGCCTTCACACCGGCGATCAACACGACTCGTACCGCCACGTTGCAGATCACTAATAACGATGCTACCGCCAGTCCATTTTTCGTGAATCTTACCGGTCAGGGCAGTGTGGTCGTTCCGACTGCTTTCACCGGGAGCAGTCCCTCAGCCACCAACCGATTCAACCTCTCTTTCACGGTGGGTACCAACCAGTCTTACCGGGTGCTGGCTTCCGATCGTGTTGACACTCCAATGAGCAACTGGACGCAGACTGCCGCAGGCATCGCCGTGACGAATCCCGTGATCTTGGTGGACACAAACAATTTTAAACAACGCTTTTACCGCGTGGTGTCCCCTTGATTTGGCCGACAATTTCCTCGAGAAATTCATTTCTGGCTAGCTCCAGAAAACCTGACCGCCTCCAGAAATGGAGGCTGTTTTTTATGCCCTGATGAAATGAAATTCAGACCGGCAGCCGCTGACCGTTGTAGAACGACCACGGCAGCTTTTTGTAAAGCGCGAAACGCTCTCGCTTGAGCCAGCCGGCCGTCCAGTGGCGCATGAACATTAGCAGGTTTTCCCGACCACGCCAGCCGGGGCGGTTCAGGCCTTTGTGAAAATGCTGGTGGCGCGGGTAAAGCTGATACACCTTGGCCCCCGCGAGGATCGGCGCTCACAGAGCGCCGCTACAGGGTGGGTGGATTTACGCCGCGCCTTCGACGAGGGCGATTTCTTGGGGTGTGAAGTTGTAGAGTTCATACACGAGTTTATCAATCTGCTGGTCGGTGGCGGTGACGGCGTTTTGCAGCACGGCCTTTTCCGACTCCGCCGAGCGAACGTGGAGAGGGGCTTGCCTGCGACCGCAATTTTTCTATCCTTGCACCGATGAACCCCACTGCCAACGCCCGCCGTCTTCGCCGCGGCCAGACGGACGAGGAGAAAGAACTTTGGCGCGCGCTGCGGGCGGGCCGATTTGCTGGTTTCAAATTCCGCCGCCAGTATCCGGCAGGAAAATACTGTCTGGACTTTTACTGTCCGGCGGCGCGGCTGTCGGTGGAACTGGATGGTTTTCAACATGGGCTGCCGGAGCAACGGCAACGCGACCAAATCCGTGAACAGTTTCTGGCCGCGCAGGACATTGAGGAATTGCGTTTCTGGAATCGGCAGTGGCGGAACAACCGGGAAGGTGTGCTGCTGGAAATCTGGCACGCGCTGCATCGCCGCACCGGTTGCGTGAAGATCATGCGCAAGATTCAGAACCATCGTTTTGTGCCGCCCGACCCGACGCGGATGATTCCCAAACCGTCCCAGTAGCCCCTCTCCCCGACCCTCTCCCCGCTCCTGCGTCGCAGGGAGAGGGGGATCGAAGCGCGCGTTTTGGTTCATGCGTTGCCCTCCACGAGTTTGATTTCTTCCGGCGACAATTTGTAAAGCTCATAGACCAGCGCGTTAATGGTGGCCGGCCGCAAGGTCTCGGTGGCGGTGACGGCGTTTTGCAGCACGGCCTTTTCCAAGTCCGCCGTGGCCGCGCGTAGCTCATTATGGAGTTTGAAAGCCATCACGAAACTCTGGCGAACATTGTTGGGTAGCCGGGTTGTTTGAGTTCCGTGAGTCGTTTGCCGAACGATTTAACAAGACGATTTAACTCCTTATCAAAAGATTCAAAGGTGGCATCGTTCGGCATGAAGCAAAGTTTGCATTAACCGGACGATTGCGACAAGCGCGAGGATTTTCGATTGCGCTGAAAAATTGAGATTTCTTTGCGGTTCGCGGACGGCTATTTTCTCCGCCATGTCTGCCATTTTGAAACACGAAGAATTTGCCTCCATTGAAGGCGTTGCGCCGCCGTCCGTGGCGGTCGCGTTCGACGAGTTGTCCGCGTTGCGCGGAGAAATGAAAAAGCCGACCGAGCCTGAGAGTTTTAGCTCAAGGCCATGAATTGCCCACATCATCACCGTATCTTTGCCGCAGCCAACCTTTTTAGCTTAAATTGAATTTATGTCTGACGAAAATCATCCACCTACCGTGCCAAATCCGGAACGCAAAACTTTGGACGACCGCGCAAAGATGACCGAGCTGGAGCGTATCCGACACTCCTGCGCCCACGTCATGGCCACCGCCATTTTACGCCTGTGGCCGGATGCGCAATTTGCCTACGGCCCGCCCGTCGAAAACGGTTTTTACTACGACCTTGAATGCTCGCACCGGATCTCGCCCGAAGATTTTGAAAAAATCGAGGCGGAGATGAAGAAGGAGATCAAGGCGAACAATCCGTTTGAGAAGTTGACTGTCACGCGTGAACAGGCCATGGTAGATGCTTCGATCGGACGGCTTGGCGGACTCGGCGAACGCCCTGGCAACGTTTCCAAGTTCAAGCTCGACCTGCTCAACCAGATTCCCGAGGGCGAGCCGATTTCTTATTTCAAGAACGGTGATTTCATTGATCTATGCGCCGGGCCGCATGTGATGCGCACAGGCAACATCGGCGCGTTCAAGCTCACCAGCGTGGCCGCCGCGTATTACAAGGGCGACGAAAAAGGCCCGCAGCTCCAGCGTATCTACGGCACGGCGTTCAAGAACAAGACCGCGCTCGACGAGTATTTCAAGATGATCGAAGAGGCCAAGCGCCGCGACCATCGCAAGATCGGCGCGGAGATGGGGCTGTTCGCGATTGACACGGAATTTGTCGGGCCGGGCATGCCGCTGTGGCTGCCCAAGGGCAC
>CAISVF010000038.1 GCA_903888765.1 uncultured Verrucomicrobia subdivision 3 bacterium
TAAACACGGTATATCCCATCGCAACCAATAAATAAAGCTGGGCTCCGTTGACTTGCAAAGAGGCAACCATACCGGGAGCTAGCCCTGCGCCATTCACCAGCACACCCGATGGCAGAGTACCGCCCACACCACCCGCTGCATTAGTTGCCAACAGGAGATAGGTACCCGCGCCCAAGGGAGGACCACTCACCGTGACCGTTATCTGGCTGCCGGCCGATAAAGTTAAAGTTCCACCCGCGATCACGGCTGGAGATCCGTTACCGGCGAGCACTAATGAACCGCTACCCACGTTGACATTACCCTTGAGCAAGGTTCCTGCTCCTAGATTCAGGCTCTGTGCAGCGCCTAAACTAAAAGTGCCGTTCAAACCCGAAGCATCCAGGCAGGCACCCGTCGCTATATTAATGCTAGGCGTATTGACGATGCTGGCCGCCCCGGAAAGAGTCAAAGTTCCCGAATTGATGAAGGTACTCCCCGAATAAGTATTAGCTGCCGAAAGCGTTAAATTGGTGGTCCCGCTATAAATCAGATTGCCGCCACCACTGAGAACTCCTCCCAGAAACACGCCACCGGAACCCGCGCCGGTGATGGTGAGCGGATATCCGTTGTTATTCACCGGCCCATTCAGCATCAACTTAGGCGCCCCGGAAGCCGACCAATTCCAGGTTTGCGGAGCGCTTAATGCCAGTCCCGGATAAAAGGTGAAACTATGGGTTAAGTTGGAGGAATTGATGCCTCCCGCCCCCAGCAACACCACGTTCGTCCCCGCACTGTCGGTAATGGTACTGCCTGTGTTAGCCGACCAGCCAACAATATTGATGCCATACCAGGAAGCAAAGCCCCCGACATCGGCGGAATGAATGGCAGTACTGATACTGGTGCTATCCCATTGAGCCACGGAAGCAGAGCCGGGAACAATTCCTCCCGTCCAACTGGAACCGATGTTGAGCGCGGTAGCGTTATTGCCTTTGACCACCACCGCTGCGGCAAACAGCTGGTTCAAGGCGGCCGCCGAACTCGTAATGGCCCCATAATTATTCGTGATGACCACCCAATAATTCGTGAATTGAGCCGCCTGTACGCCATTCAAAGTCAGACTGGCTGTACCAGCACCGGAAATGATGCCCCCATCCATCAAATTGCCCGCCGCCTGCTGCCATTGGTAGCCGAAGGGAGATGAACCCGCAGCAACAACGGTAAAAGTAACCGTACCGGCTAAAGTGGCGCTTTGGTTTTGCGGCTGCTGGGTGATCGAGGGAGGTGCAATTACAATGGACACTACCGATACCGAACTCGTGATCGCCCCGTAAAGGCTCGAGATCACCACATCATAATTCCCGGAATTACTGATAGTTGCCGCATTCAAATTCAAGGTGGCAGTACCCGTTCCCGACACATTGCCTGCATCATTCAGATTGATGCCACCCAGTCGCCATTGATAGTTCAGCGTGCCAGAACCACTGGCTATTACGGTTAAGGCAACGTTATTGCCTGTCGCTGCGGATAGACTGGCGGCTGGCTGCCCGACAATGGCCGGACCAGAAGCAAGCCCGCCCCCGCAACTATTTGCGGGCGAAGCGCTATTCAATGGGCTGGGCGTCGCCAGGAAAAAATCCAGGGTGTTATCCGGCGTGTTTTGGCACCCACTGCCTTTGCGCTGAGCGGAACCTGTGCTGGTGCTCACGGGAGCCGCTCCGGAACCGATGAATGAATTCGAGGAACTGGCAGCCACAAAGCCCACCAGGTCAACCACGGTGGCGGCCGTCGCCTGTGAAAAATTAGTAATGACGCCACTGAGCACATTCGTCGTATTTACCAAAGCCACCGATTCCGCCGAACTGGTGCTCAAATTCCAAGCGGAAGTTTGCGGGGTGGAGGCGTCCGGTGCCGGCAAGGCCGTGGTTCCCCGCAAAGTTCCGCCATCGTTATAACATTTGATCAGGTAATAGCCGCCCGCTGGAATGGTCGCATTGGGCAGTGCAAACGGCGCCTGCCAGACACCGGATTTTTGATGTTGCAATGACCAGCCGCTCAGGCTTTGGGAAGTGCCGCCGGTGTTTTTCAACACCACGTAGTCGTTCGTATATATGGAGGCGGTTTTGCCGCCATAGCCATTCACTTCGGAAATCACCACACTTCCTCCCGCGACATTGGTGGAAAGCAATGTCAAGGTTGCATCCGCACTGGAAAAGATGCTGCAATCATTTCCGACCAGGCAGTGGTAGAAATTACCCGAATCTGCCGTTGATAAGTTGGTAAAAGTAAGTGTGGCATTGGTCGCCACCGCATTGAGGATGGCATCGTAATCATTTTTGAGCCAGAGATACTTGTAATTGCCGCCGCCCGCCACGGAAACCGAAAAACTGGCTGAACTGCCGGCGCTCACGGTGACATTGGCGGGCTGGCTGACAAAGGCGATGTCCTGGTTGGCACTCACCGCCAGCGAAACGTTGCTGCTCGTGACCGAGCCGAAGGCATTGGTCACCATCAGGTAGTAGGTTCCCGAATTCGCCACGGAGAGGTTCGTCAGTACCAGGCTATTTGCCGTGGCCCCGATAATCGCGCCCCCTTGCCCGAACCATTGATAAAATAAGGGTGCCGCGCCAATTGCGGTGGCAATGAAAGTGGCCGAGTCGCCCGAACAAACCGTGATGCTGGCGGGATTGGCGGTGATGGTCGGTGGACCATTCACCGTCAGTACTGCCGTGGCGCTGGACTGGGAATCGCAGACATTGTAAATGATCGCTTGATAGTTCCCTGCGTCGGCATTCGCCGCGCTGGCGAGGCTATACACTGCATTCGTAGCATTGGGAATCGCGGCCCCATTTAAAAACCACTGGTAATTCAGGGCGTCGCCGGTAGCCGTGATGCTGAATGAGGCTGATTGACCCGCCGCCACCGTTTGATTAGTCAGGTCGTTGATGACGTTGGGCGGATTCAGATTATTGACTCCCAGAGTGGCCGCTCCGCTGCTGATGGAGCCATAGGGATTAGTGATCAAAACTGAATAATTGCCGGCATCATTGGCCGCGAGGCTGTTGATTATATACGCTGCGTTGGTCGCGCCGGCAATCAGGCCGGCTGGGCCCGACCATTGATAGGACAGCGGCGCAGTGCCACTAGCGGTTACGGTAAAGCCTGCGGGATAGCCAGTGCAGCCGGTTTGATTCGCCGGGGGCACTTGGATGGCCGGCGGGTTATTGGCTGCCAACAGCCATTTATCGAAAAAGTCCATGGCATCTTTGCGCAAATCAATGGTGCCGGAAGCGCCATTCAAGGGCCAGGTGCCGCCTTTGCCGGTGTCGTAAATACAGAACGTGTGCGCAGCTCCCGGAATGCGGGCAAAGAAATAATAAACGTTGTTGCGGCCTAGATAATTGGTCAAAGTCTGACTCTGCGAAAGGTTTACCGTGGTATCCGCCGTGCCATGGGCAATCATCAGCGGTGCCGAGGTCGGATGAACGTAATAAATGGCTGAGGAATTTGAAAGCGTTGTCGCCGTGGGGCTGCTATAGGTTCCCCCCGCATTCCCGGAAGTGTTTTGGTCCGTGGGACCATACATATCAAACGCGCACTGAATATTGCCATCGTAACTATTCAAGGGATCCGAACCATACGTATCCAGGGAGATGTTATTGTAACGCGCATTGCTATCGGGCCAGAGGGTCCGCTGGCCATTCGTGATCCCGCTCATGAATGCGCTGCAAAACCCGCCATAGGACCCGCCCATGATGCCAATGTGATGGGGATCAATGCCGTAGGTAGCCGCATGCGCCCGCAAATAGCGTACCGCTAGTCGCCAATCCAGAATTTCATTAGGATAGACCGCGCCCAAAGTGTAATCAATATTGAAAGCGACATAGCCATGCGCGGCCAAAAGCTGACTAGCCTGCACCGACCGGGTTTCTGTCCGCGTACCGCTGGTGCCGCCTCCGCCGTGAACCACGATCACCGCCGGACGGTTAGTGTAGTTTGCCGGGTTTGGCTTGCCATTATAATTAGGCACATAAATATCTCCCACCTCCGAGCCGTTGTGCGTCCCATATGCAATGCCGGTGGTGAGTTTGGTGGCCAGATACGGAAAATAATTGCTGGCAAGCGAATCATTCGGCAAGGCGCCTCCGGAGGTCGCCACCCAGGATTGAGCGAAAACATCCAGGCCGAGCCAAAGGAGGCTCACAACACATAGCTGGATAAACCGGGATAAAAAACTAAGACCGGAAGCTTTGACAAATTCAAGCATAAAAATAGATGGGGTGACAGATACTTTGGGTGTCTTTTAAGTAATTCTCAAAAAAATGTAAGCTAAGAACGAATCAGCAACAACCCCGACAAACGTTCTGTCAAAGGAACCCACCCCGAGTTCAACCAGTAAAACAGTGAAGCGGTACCCCCCGTGAGGCAGGCATAAACTTGATAATAATCGCTTTCATTCAAGCGGCGAAACCATACGCCGACCGAAGCGAGTTCACGCCGACTGCCCTGACTGGAAAGCCGGGGTTACGGCTGGTCGTTCTCGTTGCGTTGCTCTCCACCCCGCATCTCTGCGACGCAAAGATGGTTCGATACCGCGCGAATCTTCACCGCACAGCACCAGACTTCCACTCTATCCCGACACTTTCTTAGGCGCAGTGGCGAAGCGAGCTTCGCACCTTCGCCAAAACCGAAGCACATTCCCAGTGCAGCGTCCCGAAATAGAAAAAAGGCGGATGGGCCGATTTCGCCCCATCCGCCTTCGCTGAATCCAATTCTTACGGCAGGCTGATCCGGTAGAACCGCGCCGGGCGACTCACCGCATTCGTATCCACAAACGTCACCACGCCA
>CAISVF010000039.1 GCA_903888765.1 uncultured Verrucomicrobia subdivision 3 bacterium
AGACCGCCGTCATCCTCGACAGCAGCGCATGCTATGCTGAAATGGGCGGCCAGGTCGGCGACACGGGTGAATTGACCGGCAGCGGCCAACTCTGGCGCGTAGTGAACACGCAGAAGAGCGGAAACACTTTCCTGCATTTCGTCGAAGGCGGAGACGCTCCGTCGGTGGGTGCCAGCGTGACGCTGGCGGTGGAAAAAGCCCGCCGCGATGCGATTCAGCGTCATCACACGGTAACACATCTGCTGCACTGGGCCTTGCACGAAGTGGCCAGCCACGAGGCTTCGCAGAAAGGTTCGTTTGTCGGGCCCGACAAGTTGACGTTTGACTTTAACAGCGCGCCGCTCACGCCCGCGCAAGTAGCGGATATTGAGAAACTCGTCAATGAGCGCATTGTGGAAAATGCCCCGGTTTCCTGGACCGAAGTCGCCCACGCCGAGGTCAAGCAACGCAAGGACGTGATGCAGTTCTTCGGCGACAAATACGGCGACACCGTCCGTGTGGTGCAAATCGGCGGCGAGGCCAATCATTTAAACGGCTATTCGATGGAGCTCTGCGGCGGCACGCACACGCGCGCGACTGGCGAGATCGGCCTGTTCCGCATTGTCGGCGAAAGCGCCATCGCCGCCGGCGTCCGGCGCATCGAAGCCGTGGCCGGTCTGGAAGCCTACGGCGTGGCGAACGAGCAATTGCAGCTCATACGCGCCATCGCGGGCAAGCTCAATTCACCCGTCGGTGAACTGGAAAAGAAAGTGGAAGCCCTGCTCGCGCACCAGAAGGAATTGGAACGCCAACTCAAGGCCGCGCAGCAACGCGAAGCCGCCGGCTGCGCCAAGGAATTGGTGACCCAAGCGGAGACGATCAACGGCATTCCCGCCCTCCTCGTCAATCTCGGGGCAAGCGACGGCGACACCTTGCAGTCCATTGCCGACGCGCTCAAGGCGCAGTTTAAAGGCGTGGTCGTGCTGGGCGGCGCAGCGAACGGCGCGGTGACTTTGATTGCCACGGTTTCAGCGGATTTCACCGCAAAAATCCAGGCTGGAAAAATCATCCAGCAAATCGCGCCCGTCGTGGGCGGCAAAGGCGGCGGCAAGCCGGACAACGCACGCGGCGGCGGCAAGGACGCGGCCAAGCTGGACGAGTCGCTCGCAAAGGCGAAGACTTTATTTTAAAAGTATGGCTGTTCCTGATTATCAAAGCTTCATGCTTCCAGTTTTGCGCTTTGCCAACAGAACTCCTAACGAGGCAATTCCAACAAAGGTTTTGGTCAATGAAATGGCTAAAGAGTTTGCTTTGAGTGGTGATGACTTACGAGAGATGCTGCCTAGTGGAATCAGCACCACATTAGGAAACCGCGTGGGATGGGCAAGCACCTATTTAAAAAAAGCGGGGTTGCTCTCCGCACCAAAACGAGCTCACATTCAAATCAGCGAAGCAGGACGAAGAGTGTTGGCGGAAAAACCGAAAATTATCAACACGGCGTTTCTCAAGCAGTTTCCAGAATTCAACGTGTTTCAAAGCAAAACAAAAAAAGCAGATGCCCAAGAATCAGAACATAGCGAAGCAATACCCGGTAAAACTCCGGATGACATGATCGCAGCTGGCTACCAAAGTCTTAGGGCAACATTAGCAACTGATTTACTAGAGCGAATTATAAATTGTACCCCATCATTTTTTGAGCGGCTAGTTGTAGAGCTAATTGTTAAAATGGGCTATGGTGGCTCCCGGGCCGATGCTGGGAAAGCTCTCGGTCGTTCGGGCGATGGTGGGATTGATGGAATTATTAAACAAGACCGTCTTGGCTTGGATGCAGTTTACACCCAAGCTAAACGATGGGCCGATAAACCCGTTGGCAGACCTGACGTGCAGCAATTTCAAGGAGCACTTTCGGGGCATGGTGCTGGCAAGGGCATTTTTATAACTACCTCCTATTTTTCAAAAGATGCAATCGATTATGCAGCGGGATTGCGGAACAGCAGAATCATTTTAATTGATGGAGAACAACTAGCTGAATTAATGATCGATTATGGTATTGGGGTAGCGACTGCGGCAGTTTATGAAGTGAAACGAGTGGATTCTGATTATTTTGCAGAAGGGGAGGATTGATTCGAATGGAGCCGTTACCACCAGCCCGCCGCAAGCGCAGCAAACCGCTGCCGTCGGTTGACATCCGGGAGATGGAATTGCGCGACGTATCGGCGGTGTTTGACCTCGGGCAAAAGCTCTTCACCGCTGAGGAATGGCCGACGCTGTATCGCTCATGGGATGACCACGAACTGGCGCAGTTATTCAGCACCGAGGCGGAGACCTGCCTGGTTGCTGAGGCGGAAGGCCGGGTCATCGGCTTCGCACTCGGCCGCGTGATGCAAAAGCCGCGCAGCGCGTGGCGCTATGGCTGGCTGCTCTGGCTGGGGGTGGACCGCCGCTTCAAGCGCAACGGTATCGCCACGCGCCTGGTGAAACAACTCACAGGCCTGTTTATTGAGCGAGACGCGCGGATCATGCTGGTGGACACAGCGGCGAAAAACCACAGCGCCATTAATTTCTTCCGGCGCAACGGCTTTGGCCAGGAAATCCGGCATGTCTATCTGTCCCAGAATCTGGAGAATGATCCCCGCTATATTGAGCGCAACGACGATCCAACCAATGATGACACGGAAGATTGAGCAATGCCCCCAGGCATTTCCGCGCCGGGGCGATTGAATGTGCAGGTAACCAACCCGGGCAACATATAGCCCGTCGGTTACCAAGAGCGGCGTGCAGAGGACTGCCCGCTTTGCCGTGAGCCTGGCGGGAATCTCATGATTTTAAACCCTTCCTTTTTGCATTTTGGCCGAAGGTTTAGCGTTAAGCACCTTAGGTAAGGCTTATTGCATTTGACTAGATCGAAGATGTCGCTCCGACGGAGCTTTGTTGTTTTTATGGTTTGGGAAACTACAAATATTCCAGCCCTACGGGCTTCCAAAAGTCATAGCCAAACACGTCACAAAATGTGGCAAACATTAGGTGATGATAATGCGGAAGATTGAGCAATTCCCCCAGGCATTTCCGCGCCGGGGTGATTGAATGCGCAGGCAAACAGCCTGGGTAAAATATAGCCCGTCGGTTACCAGGAGCGGCGCGCAGAGGACTGCCCGCCCAACCGTGGCGACCCGTTTTTGCGGGGATGAATCACTTGCCCACGGCGCGAAACTGGCGCAACGCGCAGAAGACATCCAACCGCGCCAGCAGGAAATAAGCCCAGCGCTGCTGCCAGCGCTGCCAAGCCGATTGGGTGGCACGCCAGTGCGCCAAATCCAACTTCCGGCAATGGCGCAAGGTTTCGTCGAAAATCTTCCGCGCGGAGGCGACGCTGGGGCGATGTTCCAAGCGCAACATCAGCTCATAGTTCAACTTGAGGCTGCGAACATCAAAATTGGCAGAACCGGCATAGGCAACCTGATCAACCACCAAGAGCTTGGCGTGCAAAATCTGCGGCTGATATTCATAAATCTCCACGCCGGCAGCGAGCAGGCGGCGATACAAATTACGACCGGCGAGCTGAGCCAGCAGCACATCCGACTTGCCGGCGAGAATCAACTGCACGCGTCCGCCGCGCCGCACCGCGCGCAACAGGTCACGACGGAGCTTCCGCGGGGGCAGGAAATACGCGGTCATGATCCGCACATCACGAGCCCGGACAAGATCATGATGGAGGGCGGAGTACAGCGGGCTGCCCTGATTGCCCGGCCGGCTCCACAACGACACCCGGGCAGGGAGCACGCGGGAATTGCGCCGGTGCCGGAAAACGCGCAGGCGCAGTAGCGGGCGGCGGCGGAAATCAGCCAGCGCAAACAATTTATCAAAAGTAGTGCCCAGCTCGGCAACCAATTCGGCATTATCAACCCGGAAGCCAAGGTCACACCAGCCGCCGGTGACCCCATCGCCATCATATTCATCCGACAAGTTAAAACCGCCAGCAAAAGCGGTGTGGTCATCACAGACCAGTAATTTACGGTGATCTCGCACGCCAAAGCGCCAAAACCGCAACGGATTGAACCGGCGGACATTCCCCCCGGCCGCAACCAGGGCGGCAAAATAATCACCCGCCAATTGCCAGGACCCCAGCGCATCCACCAAAACAGAAACCCGCACGCCGCGCCGGGCGGCAGCAATGAGCGCGTCCCGAAAGCGGCGCCCAACGTCGCCGTCGGAATAAATATAGGTTTCCAGCCGCACAGAAGTGCGCGCCTCATGGATAGCCGCAAGCATGGCCGGAAAAACTTCGCGGCCCGTACGCAGCCATTGAGGTGAGATAAGAACGGACATCCGCTTTCTGATGGCCGACCGGCGAACAAATAACAAGCAGAAACGGCCATTGTTACCAATGGCCGTTTCGCGATGACTCAATTCCGACCGGGCTTATCAGCCGATGCGCTGGCTCAGGCTGGCGAGCTGGTCCTTCAAGGCCTGGGGCAATTTATCCCCCAGCTTGGCATAATTCGCGGCGACGTCGGCAATTTCGTTTTTCCAGCCGGGGAGATCCACCTTCAGCAGTTCCTCGATATTGCCGGCAGGTAGATTAAGGCCCGCCAAATCCAGCGCGCCGGGCGCGGGCAGGTTGCCGATGGGAGTGGTTACGGACTTACCGGTGCCTTCCACGCGTTCGCAAATCCATTTCAAAACCCGGCTGTTGTCGCCGTAGCCGGGCCAGAGGAATTTACCTTCGTCACTGCGACGGAACCAGTTGACAAAATAAACTTTGGGCAGCTTGCTCCGGTCGGTCTTTTTCGCGAAGGAAAGCCAGTGGGCGAAATAATCCGCCATGTTGTAGCCGCAGAACGGCAACATGGCAAAGGGATCGCGGCGGAGCACGCCAGCCGCGCCGAGAGCGGCGGCGGTGGTTTCGGAACCACAGGCGGACCCCATGAAAACCCCGTGCTCCCAGTCAAACGCTTCGTTGACGAGCGGAATGGTGCTGGGACGGCGGCCGCCGAAAAGGATGGCTGAGAGCGGCACGCCTTCGGGACTCTGCCACGCGGGATCAATGACCGGGCATTGTTCCGCCGGGGCGGTGAAACGGGAATTCGCATGGGCACCTTTCTTGCCGCCAGCCGGCGTCCAGGGATTGCCTTCCCAGTCAATGCCGGTGGCGGGCGCGGGCACACCCATGTCTTCCCACCAGATATCATTATCCGGCGTGAGCACGACATTGGTGAAGATGGTGTTTTTGGCACAGGACGTAAGGGCGTGAGGATTCGAATTGGCGGAAGTTCCCGGGGCGACGCCGAAGAACCCGGTTTCCGGATTCATGGCCCAGAGCCGGCCGTCTTTGCCAACCCGGATCCACGCGATATCGTCGCCGAGGGTGGTGACTTTCCAGCCAGGCAGCGTGGGCTGCATCATGGCCAGATTGGTCTTGCCACAGGCGCTGGGAAAGGCGGCGGCAACGTAGTGTTTCTGACCGGCCGGCGAGGTGAGCCCCAGAACAAGCATATGTTCGGCCATCCAACCTTCCCGCTGCGCGACCGTGGAAGCAATCCGGAGCGCGAGACATTTTTTGCCGAGCAACGCGTTGCCGCCATAGCCGGAGCCATAGGACCAAATGGAAGGTTCGTCGGGAAAATGGACAATATATTTCTTTTTGGGATCGGGTTCGCACGGCCAGGAAACGTCTTTTTGTCCAGGCGACAGGGGCGCGCCAACCGAGTGCACACAGGGGATAAATTTGCCATCCGCACCGAGCTTGTCCAAAACCGTCTGCCCCATGCGGGTCATGATGCGCATGTTGACGACCACGTAGGGCGAATCAGTAATTTCAATGCCGATTTTACAAATAGGCGATTCCAGCGGTCCCATGGCGAAGGGAATGACATACAGCGTACGCCCCTTCATGCAGCCCTTAAATAAGGCGAGCAATTCCGCTTTCATCGCCACCGGCTCAGCCCAGTTATTGGATGAGCCAGCCTCCTCTTTGGTACGGGAGCAGATAAACGTCCGGTCTTCCACCCGGGCAACGTCACTCGGATGCGAGCGAGCCAGGTAACTGCCGGGCCGCTTCTTTTCATCCAGCTTGATAAATGTCCCCGCCTGGACCATCAGGTCGCAAAGCGCCTGATTTTCCTGAGCGGAACCGTCGCACCAATGGATGGCCGAAGGCTGGCAGAGCGCGGCCATTTCCTGGACCCACGCCACGAGAATTTTATGAGATGTATTTGGTTGATTTGATGTTGTACTAGTCATGTTGTTTTAATTAGAAAAATCCTGCCAAAGGTTGCCATAAAACAGACAGACTTAACAATCGCAAAAATTGGCCAATGTTTTCCTTTTTTGGCGTCGCACTGGATGACCGATCCTGTTAAAGATAATAGCAATATGGCTGCGACCTCTGCTCATCCAGCCGCCCGCACCCGGGCGGAGGAGCGCTGTCTTGCGCGTTCGCTGCTCCACACCCTGGCCGAGGAACCCACACTGGAGGCGGTAACGATTGATCGGGCGAATCAGAAAATTTCCGTGGCCACCCTCGGACGCACAGACGTGGAAAAGCTCACCGCGCGGATCAGTCACGACCTGGAAACCGTCCAGTCGGTGAGCCAGCAACAGCCCTGCCGGCTGCTCGACGGTCAGGACCGGTGCGACATCTGCGACACGCCACTCTCCGCCGCCGAGCGCAGCACCATCACGATCCGGTCCGAGCATAACACGACCACGATCGCCCGGGTCACCTGTCCGACCGCACCCAAATTCTGGCGCTGGCGGGAACTGCCGTTCCCGAAAATTGTCCAGCGCGATGTGGAATTTCTTGAGCACGCCGAAGAACACGACCATGCCGACGAATGGAAATGGCAACTGCTGCTCGCAGGCGTCTGCGGCATAGCGGGTTTACTCGCAGCGGTTGGGTTTCCGGCGGCACGCATTCCGCTGTTTATGCTAAGCTACCTCGCCGGCGCGTGGTTTCCCGCCGAGGAAGTATGGGAGCGGCTGCAAAAGCGCACCCTGGACGTTCACTTTTTGATGCTCGCCGTCGCCGCCGGCAGCGCGATCATCGGCGCATGGGGGGAAGGCGCCACCCTGCTCTTTCTCTTTTCGTTTTCCGGCGCATTGGAACACTATGCCCTGGGCCGGACGCAAAAAGAAATCCGGTCGCTTTTCCGGGATGCGCCGAAGACAGCGACGCTGATTGACCGGGACGGAAACGAACAAGAGTTAGCGGTGGAAAAAATCCCCGCCGGAGCGCGCCTGGTCATCAAGCCGGGATCCCAATTTCCCGTGGATGCGGAAATCGTCAAAGGGACCACGGCTGCAGACGAATCCAATCTCACCGGCGAAGCCACGCCGGTTGAAAAAAAGATCGGCGACCTGACGCTAGCCGGCACCATTAATTTATGGGGCGCCGTGGAAGTCGTGGTTACGCGCCCGGCCGCGGAAAGCTCGCTGCAAAAAATCATCACGCTGATCCGCGAAGCGCAGCAGCAAAAAGCGCCGGCCCAGCAATTCGCCGACCGGTTCAGCACCTATTACACCTACGGAGTGATAGCCCTCTCCCTGCTGATGTTTTTCGTGTGGTGGCAGGGCTGGCAACTGCCGGCGTTTACTTCGTCCCCGGGTGAACAAAGCGCTTTTTACCGGACCATGACATTGCTCGTGGTTTCCTCACCCTGCGCGCTGGTGCTATCCATTCCGTCGGCGGTACTGGCGGCCATCGCCTTTGGCGCCCGCCATGGAATTCTATTTCGCGGCGGCGCGGCCGTGGAAAAACTGGCCGAGATCAACACCGTCTGCCTCGATAAAACCGGCACGCTCACCACGGGCGAACTGCGGGTGGAAACCGTAGAGAGCATTCCACCAGGTCGGGAAAAAGAAATCATTCAGCTCGCTTACTCGCTGGAAAAACTATCCACCCATCCCCTGGCCCGTGCCATCACCCGCCATGGCAAACAGCAGGGACTGGATGTCATCGAGTTTCCGTCCTTCGAATCGGTCACCGGCGAAGGCTTGAAGGCCCGACATAACGGCCGCGAGATTTATCTCGGCAAGCGCGAGTGGATCGAGTCGCTCAAGGGGCGCGGGACATTGGCCACGCCCCAATCCGGCGCGGGCACTTCCGAAGTGTGGGTGGCAGATGGGGCCCTGCTGGGGCGCGTCATTTTGCGCGACGACATCCGGCCGCAGGCGGCAGCGGTCATCTCGGAGTTACGACAGGCGGGCTTAACCTCGGTGGTCCTGACCGGGGATCGCGCCGCGGCCGCCGCGCATCTCAAAGCGGAATTGCAACTGGATGACGTGCGCGCCGAATTGAAGCCGGAGCAGAAAGTTGCTGCCATCCGCGAATTGAACGACCATGGCAAATGCGTCGCCATGATCGGCGACGGGGTCAATGATGCCCCGAGCCTGGCGGTCGCGCATATCGGCGTGGCCATGGGGGCGCGTGGTTCTGACGCCGCCCTGGAACAGGCAGATGTGGTGCTGATGCACGACCGGCTGGAGAATTTCCTGGCGGCGTTTCACTTAAGCCAGCGGGCCCGCAGTGTGATCCGGCAAAATCTTTTCATCTCACTCGGCACCGTCGTGGTGCTGGTCTGTTTTGCGCTAGCAGGCAAAATTCCGCTCACGATTGGCGTCGTGGGACACGAGGGCAGCACGGTGGTGGTGGTGATGAACAGCCTGCGACTGCTCTTTGACACCCGCAAAAAGCGGTAAGGGTCAGCCAGAGTTGATCGCAAGTGCGGGAAAACCGGGAATAAAGCGCGCTCCCACGAAGGTGACCAGAGTTAAATTTACTCTCATGAATCCAGACTTCATGCGCGAAGCCATCCGGCTTTCGCGCCAAAAAATGCAAGCGGGCGCGGGCGGACCGTTCGGAGCGGTGGTGGTGCGAAACAATGCAATTATTGCGCGCGGATGGAACCGCGTCACCTCCGCGAACGACCCCACGGCGCATGCGGAAGTCACGGCCATTCGCGCAGCCTGCAAAAAGCTCCGGACCTTCCAATTGGATGACTGCGAATTATACACCAGCTGCGAGCCTTGTCCCATGTGTCTCGCCGCCATTTATTGGGCGCGTTTCCAAAAGGTCTTTTTTGCCAACTCGCGCAAAGATGCGGCGCAGATCCAGTTTGACGACGACCTGATTTACCGGGAAGTGGCGCGCCCCATATCACGGCGGAGGATTCCGATGACGCAATTGCTCCGGCCGGAAGCCCTAAAAGTATTCGCAGAATGGCAAGCCAAGCCGGATAAAGTTCGCTACTGAAGGCGAGAGCGTTCCCCGCCAGACCAGTTAACCGGGAAACCAAAATTTTGTCGAACGGCGGCGACAGGGGCTTGTCGGAGGAAAAAAAATTTGCAAGACTGGCTGCATCATGATTGAAGCTTCCATCCGACGCACCCCGCGCCCCCAGGATATAGTGGGCATGTCCACCCAGGAACTGCGCGACACTTTTCAAATCTCCCGGCTATTTGTGCCAGGCGAAATCACCGGTCATTTTACCGACCTGGACCGGCTGGTGGTCGGCGGGGTCATGCCCACGACCAACCCCATCGAACTTCCCAACCATAAGGAAACCGGACGCACCTTTTTTCTGGAACGCCGCGAATTGGGAGCCATCAACGTGGGCGGGCCAGGCAAAGTGATCGCCGATGGTAAAACCTTCAGTCTCGATAAGCAGGACTGTGTGTATCTGCCCATGGGCACCAAATCAGTGGTGTTCACAAGCAGCAGTGCGGCGGAACCAGCGAAGTTTTATTTTCTGTCCTGCCCGGCGCATGCCGCCCATCCGGCCGCCATGATGAAAGCCGCCGAGGCCACTCCGGTAGCACTGGGTTCATTGGAAACCGCAAACAAGCGAACGATTTATAAATTCATCCATCAAGGCGGCATCCCAAGCTGCCAACTGGTGATGGGCCTGACCGCCCTGGAACCCGGCAGCGTGTGGAACTCCTTTCCACCGCATACCCACTGGCGGCGCACCGAGATTTATTTCTACTTCGACCTCGGCGACAAGGTGCTATCACATTTCTTCGGGGAACCGACCGAGACACGGCATGTCTTTTTGCACGACGACGAAGTGGCCTTGTCTCCCAACTGGTCCATGCACTTTGGCGTAGGTTCCGGCAATTATAAATTCATCTGGGGCATGGCCGGGGAAAACCAGGTGTTCGACGACATGGATGCCGTCAAGCCGCTGGATTTGCGATAAGATTCATTCCATCAAGAAAAAATTAAAATATGAGCACAAAAAGATTCGCCAATAAAGTGGCCATCGTCACCGGCGCCAGCCGGGGTATCGGCCAAGCCATCCTCCTAGCCTTCGCCCGCGAAGGCGCACACTGCGTCAGCGTGGACATCGGCGACCAGACCGAGACCGGCAAGCAGGCCAAAGCCCTTGGCGCAAAGTACCATGCTTACACCGAGGATTTCGGCAAGCTTACCCAGAAAGGCGCGGCTGACCTCATCGCCAAAATCATCGCTGACACGGGCCGCGTGGACATTCTCGTGAACAACGCCGGCATCATCCGCCGCGCGCCCATCGTGGATCATCCGGAAGCCGACTGGAATGCACTGCTGCAAATCAATTTGTCCGCGCCGTTCTTCCTTACGCAGGCTGTGGCCAAGTGGTGGGTCAGTGGCGGCCGCGAGAAATCCCCCGCCGAAGCGCGTCTGAAGGTCGTCAACATCGCCTCGATGCTGTCATTCCAAGGCGGCATTTTTGTGCCCGGCTACACGGCGGCCAAGAGCGGCATCGCCGGCATCACCAAAGCGTTCGCCAACGAACTGGCCAAGGAGCGCTGCAACTTCAACGCCGTCGCTCCCGGTTATGTGGCCACCGAGAACACCCGGCCGTTGCGCGAAGATGAGAAGCGCAGCGAATCCATTTTGGCCCGGATCCCGGAAAACCGCTGGGCGCAGCCGGAAGACATTGCCGAACCGATCCTGTTTCTCGCGTCGAAAGAGGCCGACTACATGAACGGCACAATCATGAATGTGGACGGCGGATGGCTGGCACGCTGACCGGGGAGAAATTCAAGGCCACCACTTGAAGCCGGCTTTTCGATGGGCCTGGCCAGCCAGCAATCCCCCGGCAGAAGCCGGGGTTTTGACCTTTGAAAACATCATCCGGCGCGGAAGCGGCTTCCGCCTTCCGCGCCGGGTGGATTTTGAGCGAGCTTATGGTTTCCAGATCATTTCTGCCACGGTCTTGCCGGCCGGAATGAACGGAATAACGTGGGTGGTGTAAGGCACGATAACGTCGAGCACATAAGGCTCATCGGCATCCAACATGCGCTGAATCGCGGCCCGGAGATCTTTTTTATACATCACGCGCTCGCACTTCACATTGAAGGAATTACAAACGCGGACGTAGTCAGGATATACCTGGGCACGGCTGTCAGGATTGCCGAGGTAGGTATGACCGCGGTTGCCTTTGTAGAAATTATCCTCCCACTGCACCACCATGCCAAGGTGCTGATTGTTGAGAATAATAGCCTTGATGGGCAGTTTTTCGACATGCGCAGTGGCGAGTTCCTGGATATTCATCAGGAAAGACCCATCACCATCAATATCAATCACCTGCTTATCAGGATGCGCCACCTTCACGCCAAGAGCCGCCGGCAAACCGTAGCCCATTGAGCCAAGCCCGCCGCTCGTGACGAGCTGGCGCGGAAATTTATATTTATACCATTGCGCAGCCCACATCTGGTGCTGTCCCACCCCCGTGGTGATATAGGCATCGCCCTTGGTGAGATCGCAGAGGGCTTCAACAACCATCTGCTGGAGAATCACTTCGTTCTCGTGACCACCCAGGTGATCCTTCATGTGATCACTATTGGCAATCTCAGAGGTGATGGCGTAGGCGAACGGACCTTTCTGCTTCCATTCTTCAATCTGCGCAAGCCAAGCCGTGTGTTTCTTGGCAATGGGCCGGGCGGCGATCAATTTATTGAGCCGCGTTAACGCATCCTTGATATCCCCGACGATGGGCAGATTCGCCTGGCGATTCTTATTCAATTCCGAGGCATCAATGTCCAGATGAACAATCGTGCCATGCTTGCAGAATTCCTCAAACTTGCCCGTCACGCGGTCATCAAAACGCACGCCGAAAGCGAGCAGGAGGTCCGCGCCATCCTTGATTTTCACCATCGGGTCGGCGGGGTTTTTGCGGTATTCGTATTCGCCGTTGACGGCCCAGTTGGCATAAGCCGCGCCATGCATGCCCAACCAGCGGAGGGAAAGCGGATGGGTTTCCGGGAATGCCCCGATGCCCATCAGCGTGGTGGTGACGGGAATATTGGCGGCTTCGGCAAATTTTTTGAGTTCCGCCGCCGCACCGCTGCTGATAATGCCGCCGCCGCAATAAAGCACCGGACGCTCGGCCTTCTCGATGAGACCAATGATCTCATTGAGGGCGATGTCATCGGCTTTCAAATCCGGCTGCGTATAGCCAGGCAAACCATTTTTAATCTGCTCCAGCGTGGGCCAGACCGGCTGGGTGCGGGCCTGCTGAATATTCTTGGGAATGTCAATCACCACGGGACCGGGCCGGCCGGATTGGGCGATATAAAACGCCTCCTTCACGATGCGCGGCAAATCGTTCACGTCGGTCACCAGATAGCTGTGCTTAACAATGGGCAGCGTCAGGCCGATCATGTCTGTCTCCTGAAACGCCCCGCGACCAATCATGCTCTGGTTTACCTGGCCGGTAAGGCAGACCAGCGGGGTGGAATCCATGTAGGCATCGGCGATAGCGGTGACCAGATTCGTCGCGCCCGGACCGCTGGTGGTGAGACAGACGCCAGCCTTGCCGGTCACGCGGGCATAGCCCTCCGCAGCGAAGCTGCCGCCCTGCTCATGGCGGGGCAGAATGGTCCGGATTTTTTTGGAAGTGGTGAGCGCCTGATGAATTTCCATGCTGGCACCACCAGGATACGCAAAGATGACCTCGACCCCTTCACGTTCGAGGGCTTGCACCAGGATGTCGCGCCCATACATCAGCGGGCCGACCTCGGCACGGGCGCGGGCGTTCGTTTTCTTTTTAGCGACAGATTCAGTTGTCTTACTCATTTTCTGTTTTAGTTGTGGTGGCGCGGCGTGAATAAACAAAAACCCACGACCGTTGCCAGCCGTGGGTGATTGTTAAATTTACGTTCAACAAGCGCCAACGGCATCGCCGACTACGACGACTACCAGAATGACAGCTTGGGTTACGTTTTTCAACATTGTTGAGAGACTAATCTAATGAGCAACCTGATGGCGTCAAGCCCGTTTTACGGTAATTTTCGGGACGCGGACACCGGAAAAACCCCGAGCATGACCGAGCGAGGGTACCAGCCGGATAAAACCGGCCAAACGAACCAGCCAAACAGGTCCCATCCCGCTGGGCAGCCGGATGGTAAATTCACTGCCATGGCCGGGGAACCCACCAGATTAAGCCCATCTAGCGATAAAACCATCCGCGAGCAACCCGGGCGCGCTTTCCCTGCCCACCGAATTTCCAGCTTCTGAATAACCAGTGAACAGGCTGCGGAGATTTTTCAGCAGGAAGTTCTTTTTTTCGTCGCGCGACTCTTCATGCTATGCGGAATGATTGATTCCGTTTCCGACCCCATACCGGGAGCCACCACTGGCGAAGCCGGGGCTGATTTGAAGAAAACCCGCCGGCAAAAAGGTGAGCGGCGGTCCGCGAGCGCCGTGCCCAGCCTGGACCGGCTGCCGCCCCACGCTCCGGAGGCGGAACAGGGCGTGCTGGGTTGTGCCTTATTAGACCCCAATCAATGCATTGGGGAATGCATCGAGAAACTCAAGGACGATGGCAAACAGGCATTTTACGACCTGCGGCATCAAACAATTTACGAAACGCTGGCGGAAATGTTCAATGCGCAAAAGCCCATTGACCTGATCACCGTGCAGCAAAATTTAAAGGACCGGCAGCTTTTGGACCAGATCGGTGGAATTGCCTATTTGAGCCAGTTGCAGGATGCCGTGCCCAGCGCCGCCAATCTAAGCTATTATCTGGATATTGTCCGGGAAAAATATCTCCTGCGGAAACTGATCCAGACTTGCACCGGCGTCGTCAGCCGCGTCTTTGAATACGAAGGGGAGGTCGAGGCATTGCTGGATGAGGTGGAAAAGGAAATTCTGCGCGTCAACGAGTCGCGCGCGCAGGGGAATATGATACCAATCAACACCCTGGTGCATGAAGCCATTGCCACCATCGAAAACTATTTCGGCCGCAATGGCCAACTGGGCGGCCTGGCCACCGGATTTGCCGATCTGGATAAAATGACCGACGGACTGCACGGCGGAGAAATGATCATCGTGGCGGCCCGCCCTTCCATGGGCAAAACCTCCCTGGCCATGAACATCGCAGAGCACGTCGTGATGGAGCTGAAGGTACCCGTGGGAGTCTTTTCGCTGGAAATGAGCGCGGCCTCACTCATTCTGCGCATGATGTGCTCGCTGGCGCGCGTAAACCTGCGGCAGATACGCGAAGGCTTCATGAGCGAGGCCGATTTTCCGAAATTGACCAACGCGGCCGGCCGGCTGTCCACGGCTAAATTATTCATTGACGACACGGCGGGGCTATCCATTTTACAACTGCGGGCCCGGGCGCGCAGGATGGCTCAGCAGCATGGCATCAAGCTGTTTGTCATTGACTACTTGCAACTTCTAAATTCTACTGCGCGGCGAGCGCAAGAAAACCGGCAGCAGGAAATCGCCGATATTTCCAGCGGCATCAAGGCGCTGGCGAAAGAGCTGAACGTGCCGGTGATTGTGCTGTCCCAGTTGAACCGTGAATTGGAAAAAGACAAGAGCCGCAAACCGCGATTGAGCGATTTGCGGGAGTCCGGATCCATTGAACAGGACGCCGATCTGGTGGGACTGCTGTACAAGCCGGACGCAGGCGATGATGAGGACGGTTCCCCGGCGGAAAGCGACGGGGTGCCGGTGAATTTTCTGATTGCCAAGCAACGTAACGGCCCGACGGGCGATGTCAATTTGACGTTTTTAAAACCATATACGCGCTTTGAAAGCGCGGCAAAATTCAGCGATGCCGATGTGCCAGGTGGCAGTTAAAAAATGAAATCCATCATTCGACCTCTGGGAGTCTCCATGATTTTGGGCTGCGCGACCGTCGCGTGGGCCCAGAGCACGGGACCGAAAATTGACCGCGTGGAAGTTAAGTTCGTGGGGCCGGCCTCGGTTAGCGAGCAGTTCATCCGCTCCAACCTGAAAACCAAGCCGGGCACGACCTATCAGATGGGCCTGACGCAGGATGATGTGCATTCCCTCTACGGAACCGGCCAGTTTTACAACATCCGCGTGGCGGTGGATCAGACCGATAACGGCGGAGTGGTGCTGACCTACATCGTTCAAGTGCGTCCGCGCATCACCGACATCAAGCTGGAGGGCAACAGCCGGCTTTCCGATTCCAAGCTGAAAAAGAAAATCACCGTCAAGACGGGCGAAGCCCTGGATGAGCAAAAGCTTTTCACCATCGTACAGGATTTGAAGAAACTGTATGAAAAGTACGGATTGGCCGACACCCAAGTGAAATACGTGCTGAACCTGGAGGAATCCACCGGGCACGGCAGCGTCACCTTTCACATTGAGGAAAGCCCTAAAGTTAAAATCAAGGAGGTCAGTTTCCTGGGCGCCTCGGCTTTTCCGCAAAAATCCCTGCGCAGCGAAATCAAGACGCGGCGGCGCTGGGCTTTTTCCTGGCTGACCGGCAGCGGCTATTTTGAACAGGATGAATTCGATGCTGATCGTGACCGGCTAAACGACTTCTATCGCAACCACGGATATCTGGATTTTGAAATCAAGGACGTCAAACAGGACCATCCGACCACCAATACGATGGCCCTGAAGTTTTACGTTTTTGAAGGCCGGCAATATAAGGTCGGCGACATAAAAATCACCGGCACTAAAATATTCTCCGATGCGGAAATTCTCAAGGGCCTGCAATTCATTCATGATTACCAGCATTCCAAGGCCAAACTCGGCTCGCATGCCCTGCCGATGGATTCCGGAGACACCTTTACCCCCGACGGCTTAAGCAAGGACACTGAACTGGTTCAGGATTTTTACGGCAGTCGCGGGTACATTGAAATCGCCCAAGGCCACGCGCTGCGCGTTAACCGGGTGCCCAACGTCGAAACCGGCACGATGGATCTGGAGTTTGTCGTGGAAGAGAGCCAGAAATCCTACGTTCAAAAAATCGAAATCCGCGGCAACCTGAAAACCAAGGATAAAGTGCTGCGCCGCGAACTGGCCATCTCCCCCGGCGAGATCGTGGACATGGTGCGCGTGAAGATCAGCAAACAACGCCTGGAAGGCCTCCAATATTTTGAAAAAGTGGACATTCGTCCCGAGCCGACCGACCCCGTAATTCCCGGCCGGAAAAATCTGGCCGTCAACGTGGAAGAACGCAGCACGGGGAATTTCACGGTGGGAGCTGGTTTCAGTTCCGTGGATGCTTTGGTGGGCTACGCCGAGGTTTCCCAGCAGAATTTCGATCTGTTTCATCCGCCCTATTTCACCGGCGGCGGACAGGCCGCCCGCGTGCGCGTGCAGATCGGCACGCAGCGGCAGGATTATGAAATTTCCTTCAGCGAACCATGGTTTCTGGATCGCAAACTGAAATTGGGTGTGGACCTCTACCGGCACCAGTTGAACTTTGAAAGTCCGAACAACATTTACGATGAAACCCGCACCGGGGCGAAGCTCAGCCTCACCCGCGCACTCGGCAGCGACTTCCTCATCGGCAGCGTCCATTATGGGATTGAGGACGTGGGTATTTCCCTTAACAGCGGCTGGCACAACCGGCTTCCCAACATAGCGCCCACTCCGACCGATGCGCGCAACGTACCC
Source organism: uncultured Verrucomicrobia subdivision 3 bacterium (assembly GCA_903888765.1). Classification (GTDB taxonomy): domain Bacteria; phylum Verrucomicrobiota; class Verrucomicrobiia; order Limisphaerales; family UBA11358; genus UBA11358. Next base: position 16,847 of record CAISVF010000039.1, read on the forward strand.
GACGCCATTCTCAAGGAAGTCGGGGATCATTTCTACCAGCGCATTGGCACATCGCTGGCCTACGATACGCGGAACAGCACCCAGTTGCCCAACCACGGCCAGCGTACCGAACTGGCTGGCGAAATAACCGCTGGTGACAAGACTTATTACAAGATTGACCTGACCTCGGCCTGGTATTTCCCCGGCTTCTTCAAGGGGCATGTATTGGAAGTCGGCGGACGCGGCGGCGTGACCGACAGTCTGGCCGGCGGCGACGTGCCGTTTTACGACCGCTATTATTTGGGAGGTCTCTATTCCCTGCGTGGTTACAAATTCCGCGATGTGGCGCCGCGGGAAAGCTTCGACCCCACAGCTCCGAATGTCGCCAATGAGCCTATCGGAGGCGACAGCTACTGGTTTGGTTCGCTGGAATACAGTCTGCCGATTTTCGAGAAAGATGGTGGAGTTGGCCTGCGATTTGCCATGTTTTACGATATTGGGGCCGTTAGCACGTCACCCTACTCTTTCCAAACCAGCTACAGCGACAATTGGGGCGCAGGCATCCGCCTGAACATTCCCCATCTCGGGCCCTTGCGGCTGGATTACGGCATTCCCATTACCCACGACAAAAACAATAGCGACAGCGGCCAGTTCCAATTCGGCGTTGGCTTTGAACGTCCTTTTTAAGATGAACCTTCTCGCGAAAACACTTTTTGGAGGGGCTTGGGCCGCCGGCCTAATGGCCGTTTCCTTGCCAGCTCAAACCAGCGTTGATTTTGGCAGCCTGCCGATGCGTTTCGAAGCCAATGGAGGCCCGGTGGAAGCCGCCGAATCCTTTATCGCACGCGGACAGGACTCGGAGTTCCTGATCACTGCCACCGGCGCTCAGTTTGCTTTGCGGCAGGCTTCCGGCCAGATCGAAACGGCAACCATGCAATTCGTGGCCGCCAATTCGACGGCCAACGTTGTCGGTGCCGCACCATTAAGCGGCAAGATCAACCATCTGCTTAGGCGCCATGCTGCCGATTGGCGTACGAACATGCCGACCTTTTCCCAGGTGCGCATTGAAAACATTTATCCTGACGTCAATGTGGTTTATTACGGAAATGGCCGCCAATTGGAATATGATTTTGACCTCGCCGCCGGAGTTGATCCACGAACGATTGCACTGCGCTTCGATGGCGCACGGCAACTTTCCATCAACCAGCAAGGACAACTTGTCGTAGCCCTGAACGGCGGTTCAATCACCCAGCATCAACCGGTCGCTTATCAAAATTCCGGCCCAGACCGCCGAATCATTTCCTGCAACTACCAATTATTGGACGACCATACGGCCACGTTTGCGTTGGGCGGGTACGATCATAGCCAGCCGCTGGTGATTGATCCGGTCTTAAGTTTTTCCTCCTATTTCGGTGGCAATAGCACTGAAATCGCCCACGCCATCGCGGTAGATACGAATGGCTGCATATATGTCGCGGGCGAAACTTTGTCCACGCTTTGGACCAATGGCGTGACCGGCAAATATCAGACCAATTTCCGTGGCGGCAGCATCACCGGGGATGCGTTCGTGGCAAAATTTGACAGCACCGGCAAAACCAACCTGTATTTCACCTACCTCGGCGGCAGCTCGGATGATGTCATCTATGGGCTCGCAGTGGACAACTCCGGCAATGCGCATATTACCGGGGCCACTCGCTCCTCCGATTTCCCCACAAATAATGCTTTGTATGGCTATAAGACCGGCTCGCTGCCGGGCTATTACGGGCTGGCTTTTGTGGCCGAGCTAAACACCAACGGATCCCAACTGGTATATTCAACCTATTTGAGCGGGTACCTGGCTGATGCCGGCTATGCCATTGCGGTGGACGCGCAGCAAAACACGTATGTTGCTGGCTACACCGTCTCTACCGGTTTCCCTGTCACCAGCAATGCGCTGCAAAAAAACCTGGTCTGCACCAATTCGATTTATTTTAATCGCAACGCCTTTATTGCGGAAATTTCGGCCTATGGCACCAATCTAATTTATTCCTCTTATCTGGGCGGACAGAATTACGACCAAGCCAGCGGCATAGCCGTGGACGTGGCGAATTACGTTTACGTGAGCGGATTTACCGCCTCAACGAATTTCCCCACCACCAATGCGCTGGCCGGTTTCAAGCATCTTAACGGTGCGACCAATGCCTCGCCTTCCTATGACGCATTTGTTTGCAAATTTTATCCAGGCTTCACCAACCGGGTTTACGCCACCTTTCTTGGCGGCACCAACAATGATGCCGCCACCGGCATAACTGTGGACACCAACGGTAATGCCTACGTGGTCGGCTGGACCATTTCCACCAATTTTCCCGGAGCTCGCCAGAATGACGGGTTTACCAATTGCACCGGCTTTGTAAACAACCAGATTACGAACAATGTGATTAACTGGCTGGGCATCACCACCAACACCTTCCTTACCGAAATCAATGCCAGCGGATCCAACATCCTGCACACCGCCGTTTTTGGCGGATTCACCATGGATATCGCCAATGGCGTGGCTCTCGACACCGCAGGCAATATTTACGTGGCCGGCAATGCCACCTCGACCAATTTCCCGGTAACGCCGGCTGCTCTGGTGGGATCCCTTCGCTCCACCAATTCCGGCGGCAGCGATGTGTTCATTACGGCCTTTAAATCCGACTGGTCCGCCCTGCTCTATTCCACCTATTTAGGCGGCTCCCTGAATGACGCTGGCAATGCCATTGCGGTGGATGCCACCGGTAATGCCTTTATCGCCGGCCAGACGTTTTCCCTGAATTATCCATGGTTCAATGCCGTGCAACCGGGCATCAATAACGGTTCCTTGAACAATGGTACGAGCGATGCTTTCCTGACCAAAATAATGCCCGCCGCCCCCATACCCCATCTTCAGACCCGTTTATCCGGAACCAATGTCACGGTTTCATGGTCGCCACTCGGCGAAGAAGCACCAGCGTGGTTTGGGCTGCAAACCACCACCAATTTACTCGTTTCCAGTGCTTGGAGGCTGACGACCAATTCCGCCGCGCTGACCAACAATGCCTACACCTACACATTTAGCAAAACCAACCAGACCGGTTTTTTCCGTCTGATTAAATTTTAAACCGGCATTTTCTGCTCGCTAATTAAAAAAAAACTGCTTTCATTCCTGCCCATGAAAAATTTACGTTCACTCATTGTGACCTTGACCTTGGTGGCAGCCGCTCTTTCGGCCGGGGCCCAGACCAAACTGGCCACCGTGGACATGAAGAAACTGTTCAACAGCTATTACAAAACCACTCTGGCACAGAGTTTACTGGAAAAAAGCCGGGCTGACCTGCGCAAAGACCTGAAGGAAATGACCGATAATCTGGAAAAATCCCAAGCTGATTATAAACTAATTCTGGACCAATCCAACGACCCGGCGATTTCCGCAGAAGAACGGGAAAAGCGGAAACAAGCCGCGACGGACAAAGCCCGGGAAATTAACAGTTCCAAGACGGCGCTGGAACAATATCAGCGGCAGGCCGAAGCCAGTCTCAGTGATAAAAGCCAACGCATGAGCGCCAATCTGGTAACGGAAATTCAGAAATTCGTGGCCGAAGTGGCCAAAGCCGGCAGTTATTCACTGGTGTTGAATTCCGCGACCGCCGAGGTTGTGGTTTTTCATGATACCAGCACCGATATTACGGAATCCGTTTTAAAGCAGGCAAATGCCGGAGCGCCCATTGACGTCACCAAACCGGCCGGGTTACCGCTGAATGTCAAGACCAACCTGCCCTGACAAAACCAAAGCGAGTTAACCTAAATTCACGCTTGCCCCCGAGAGCGCGAAGAGGTAAATTTCGCGCTCTTTTTTACAATATATTTGATTTATGCGACGCCCCAAAGGTATCAAGACTAGAAAATCCGTGGCCAAGCGGTTTAAAATCACCGCCACCGGTAAAGCAATCCGCTTTCCCGCCGGCCGCCGTCACCTCGCCCAATCCAAAAACGCCAAACGCCGCCGCCGGCTGGGCAAGGCTGCCGTGGTGGACAAGACAGACCTTTACCGCATCACGCAAAATCTGCCCTTCAGTCATTGACTGATTTCCGTAAACCATTAACACTTTAAAGAACCATGCGTGTCACAAACTCCCCCGCTTCCCGCAAACGTCGCGGAAGAATGCTTACCGCCGCGAAAGGCTATCGCCTTAAGCGCTCCAAGCTTTATCGCTATGCCTCCGATGCCGTTGATCACGGCCGGGTTTATGCCTACCGAGACCGGCGTACCAAGAAACGTAATTACCGCTATCTGTGGCAAATTCGCATCAATGCCGCCGTCCGGGAAGTCGGTTTGACATACAGCCGCTTCATGGAAGGATTAAAGGCCGCTAACGTAGCTCTTGACCGCAAGATTCTTTCCGACATTGCCGCGACGGACGCCGCCGCTTTTAGCGAACTGGTGAACGTAGCCAAGGCTGCTCTGAAAGCCAAGCCAGGCGCTGCGCTGGCTAAAGCGTAATAACCACTGCGTTTGATCTTGAATCAACGGGCGGCCAGCAATGGTTCGCCCGTTGCTTATTTTTTCCTGTTCCTCCCCACGCCTAACTTCTAACTTCTGCATTCAAAATATGGCAGGATTCCTTGACAATATCGAACCACTGAAACAAACCGCCCTCGCCGAGTTTAACGTCGCCGCCGATCTGGCGGCCCTCGAACAAACCAAGGGCGCGTGGATCGGGCCAAACGGCCGGTTTACCGCGCTAATGAAACAACTCGGCACGCTCTCCAAGGAAGAAAAGCCGGCTGCCGGCAAGCTCATCAACGCCGCCAAGACCGAACTCGAAGCGGCCTTGTTAGCACGGCGTGAAGAATTGGAACTCAAGGCTGCCCTGCCAAAAGAGCCGACGGATTTCACCCTGCCCGGACGCCGACGAGCACTCGGCAAACTGCACCCGCTCACACAGGTCGCCGATGACATTGTGCGCGCCTTCCGCAAAATTGGTTTCGCGGTTGCCGATGGGCCTGAAATCGAAGACGAGTACCATTGTTTTGACGCGCTGAACACTCCCGCCGACCATCCAGCGCGTGATTCGCAAGATACGTTTTATCTCCACACCACTGACAAGCGCCTGCTCCGCACGCACACTTCATCCGTCCAGATTCGCGTGATGGCAAAACAGCCCCCGCCAGTGCGCATCATCGTGCCGGGGCGCGTGTATCGCCGCGATAATGCCGATGCCACCCACAATCCCACCTTTCACCAGATTGAGGGACTCTACGTGGACAAGAACGTCACCGTCGGCGATCTCAAGGGCACGGTGGAATTTGTCTTTCGCGAACTCATGGGTAGCGACGTGAAAATTCGTTTTCGCCCTCATTATTTCAGCTACACCGAGCCGAGTTACGAGATTGATTTTACCAACGCACTGGTAAAGAAAATGGGCAAGGACTGGCTAGAAATCGCGGGCTGCGGCATGGTGCATCCGCAAGTATTCGAGACCGTGGGTTATGATGCGGAAGTCTGGACCGGCTGGGCCTTTGGCTTCGGAATTGAACGCATCGCCATGCTCCGCTACGGGATCAACGATATCCGCCTGTTTTATGAAAACGATATGCGGTTCTTGAAGCAATTTTGATTGAGGTTTGCGTTTGGAATCGCGCTGTGGCCGGAAAACACTTTCTCCCCGGTCAGCCATTTTTGTTTGGTGGCTGGCTGGCAAAGAACTGTTACCCGAAAACACCGACTCCGGAGTCGATCACCCGCTGGCGAACCACTGATTCCAGGCCAGCGCATCCTCGAAGGCCAAATCCAAGTCGTGCCCTAGTTTTTTCAGGGTCATTTGCCTCACCGTCACGGCCAGAAAGAAGAGCAAGCCGTAAACCCCAGAGCAACCGGCCAAGCAGGCGCAAGGCGGTCGCGCATGCCGCCTCCCCCGGTCGAATCGGCTCCAAATCCAGGCACCAGCAAATCGGCTATTGAATTTTGACGCCTATCCCCGGAGACTGTTTGCGGCATTTATTTATGTTATATCGCAAGCTTGGCCAAACCAAATTCAGGCCTTCCGTCATTGGTATTGGCACCTGGCAATTCGGCGGCGAATGGGGTGTTCAATTTTCCCAGGCGGAAGTGGACGCCATACTGGATGCCGCCGATGGAGCCGGCATCAACTTCATCGACACCGCTGAATGTTACGGTCCCGACCACCTCTCTGAGCGCCTCATCGGCGACTACCTTTCCCGGCGCGACCGTTCGCGCTGGATTATTGCCACCAAGTTCGGCCACCACTTCAAAGGCTTTTTGAACCGGACGGACGATTTTTCGATTAGCGGAGTTCAAGCCCAACTGGACGCCTCCCTGAAAGCCTTGCGCGTGGACAGCATTGATCTGTATCAATTTCATTCCGGCTCTGACGCATTGTTCCAAGACGAACCGCTCTGGAACTTTCTCGCCCGCCAGAAAACCGCCGGTAAAATCCAGGCACTGGGACTTTCTATTCTCCAAAAAGGCAGTGCGCTGCAGGCCGGCGAGGCCGCACGATACGGGGTGGAGGCCTTGCAGGTCTTCTACAACCGTCTGGACCGCCGGCCAGAACAATTATATTTTCCGGCAGCCCGCCAGAGCGGCTTGGGCATCATCGGGCGGGTGCCGCTGGCCAGCGGTTTGCTTACCGGCAAATATCAAGCCGGGGTGACCTTTGCCCCCGATGATGTGCGCTCCAAAATGGATGCGGATAAATTACAGTGCGATCTCGCCGAAATCATCCGTCTGCAACAAGAAGAATTGCCGCCCGGTGTTTCGCTGCCAAATTGGGCCATCGCCTGGTGCCTGGAAGATCCGCTGGTGGCCTCGGTGGTTTGCGGCTGCAAAAACCCGGCGCAAGTCAAAGCCAACGCCCACAGCGCCACGTTGCTGAAAGCGTAAAAACTGAGTGCAAAACCATCGGATCACTGGCAGGGAAAGTGGAAGCGGATTTTTTGGCGCGATTCGCAGTTGATTTTTTACCGCCGGTGAAGCACTGTGCAGCCAGCACTTTACGCTAAACTATAAACAAAAATAGATTACAACACTATGCCATACGAACTACCAGCCCTGCCCTACGCCAAGGAAGCCCTTGAACCTCACTTTGACGCTTTGACCATGGAAATCCACCATGGCCGTCATCACAAGGCCTATGTGGACAACCTGAACAAGGCTATCGCCGGCAATGCAGCCCTTGAAGCAAAATCTCTTGATCAGCTCATTGGCGATCTTTCGGTGGTGCCCGATGCGGTGCGGGGTGCCATTCGCAACAATGGTGGCGGCCACTGGAATCACTCGTTTTTCTGGAATATTCTCGGACCGAACGCCGGCGGGGCGCCCACCGGAAAACTGGCCGACGACATCAAAGCCGCCTTCGGCAGCTTCGACGAATTCAAAGCCAAATTTGAAGCCGCTGGTATTGGCCGATTCGGCAGCGGATGGGCCTGGCTGGTCGCCAATGGCGGCAAGCTGGAAATCGTTTCCACCCCGAATCAAGACAACCCCCTCATGGGCAAAGCCGTCGCCGGATGCGAAGGCAAAGTAATTCTCGGAGTGGACGTCTGGGAACATGCTTATTACCTGAAGTACCAGAACAAGCGCGCCGACTACCTCAAAGCCTTCTGGAACGTGGTGAACTGGAATGCCGTGAAATACTGATTCGGTTTTACCTCAAAAATGCGACGCGCCGGTGCTCACCGGCGCGTTTCCATTTGGAATTTTCACACTCAGCCGCACGGGTTGCCTGGGAGGAATCTCTGCGGCATAGCCGGACACAGCAGTGTTTTAGGCTGTCATGATATTGCCGGTTTCTGATTTCTCGCCGCGTGCCACACGCAAATGCTAACCCATCGGGAATACCGCCAAGCGTTTTTGCAGCCCGAAACATTTGCAACATTTGCTTTACGTTCACTTTTTTCCATATATTATAAGCACTCAATTTTTATACATCAAATGGCAAAAACTGAAGTCATCCTCACGCACAACATTGTAGGCCTTGGCAGCGAATCCGATCAGGTCAAAGTGGCCGCCGGTTACGCGCGCAACTTTCTTTTCCCCAACCGCCTGGCGGTGCCCGTCACCTCAGCGAACAAGCGCCAGCTCGAAGCGCTCAAGCAGCGCCGTGCTGAACGCGAAGCCCATGAGTTCAATACCATGACCGAGTTGTCCCGGGCATTGTCCAAGCTCATTTGCGTTATCAAGGTCAAGACCGGCGAAGAAGGCAAGCTGTTCGGTGCCGTCACTGCCGGGATGATCGCCGATGAACTGAAGCATCAGTTCGATATTGCGCTTGACAAGAAAAAGATCCATCTTGAGCACTCCATCCGGGCCACCGGTGAGTTTGAAGTGGAATTGAATCTGCATGCTGAAGTCAAGGGTACCTTGAAAGTCCGCGTGGAAAGCACCACTCCAGCCGCTGCCGTGGTGGAGGTGCCCGCCGAAGTGAAACCGCACTCTGAGAAGCGCGGAAAACACACCGAGGCCGCTGATTCTAAACCCAAAGTTGAGAAAAAAGCACGGGTGGAAAAGAAAGCCTGAATTGGCTAGCTGAACACCGCAATTTCCGGCCACGAAGATTTTGTCTTCGTGGCCTTTTCGCTAATCAGACACCGCTACACGCGGAGTGGAAATCCACTTAATTAAATCCTTTGACCCGCATCTGCAACTCTGTTTTCATGCTGACTTGATTTAGCGCATTCACAGAAACACGCAAACTTGGGCCGCTGATGAATTTTTTTCAATCCATACTGGATCATCCCAACCTGCTGGTGAGCACCTGCTTGGTGATGGTCATCACCGCCTATTTTTTGAAAAACCCCCTCGGGCACAGCCGGTGGTTTATGATCCGGCGTTTTATTAATTGGTTTCCCCTGGGGATGACCTATTCCTTCCTGTACATGGGCCGCTACAATCTGACCGTGTCCAAGAAAGCGCTCGGCAGTCTAATGACCAAGGAAGATTTCGGGACTATTTTTGCTGTCGGCACCACCGTTTATGCCTTTTCCTTCCTCATTAACGGGCCGCTGGTGGATAAGATTGGGGGCAAGAAGGGAATGCTGATTGCAGGTGTCGGCTCCGCCCTGGCCAATATTTTACTCGGGGTTCTCACTTATTTTACAGTAATGGGACAACTCAAAGTCAATTTGGTGATGGCCTATTCCACGCTCTATGCGCTAAATATGTATTTCCAAAGTTACGGCGCAGTTTCGATCATCAAGGTGAAGGCTTATTGGTTTCATGTGCGCGAGCGCGGCGTTTTCGGTGCCATCTTTGGATCGCTGATCTCCATAGGTATTTATTTCGCCTTTGATTGGGGCCAGCAAATCGTCGAATTTACCAAAGCTGGCTCCGGAGGCGGCTGGTTAGCGCACCTGCTGCAAACCCTTTTTGCCTCCAATGTTCTGGTTGAAGGCAAGTTGGTGGACGCCACTTGGGCGGTCTTCTTTATCCCGTCAGCCATCATTCTCTTCTGGGTCTTACTCGATTGGTGGCTCATCAAGGACTCTCCCGAAGAGGCCAATTTTCCGGCATTTGACACCCATGATGCCTCCTCCGGCCAGATGCATATCGAACTTTCCACCCTGGATCTGTTGAAAAAAGTCTTTGCCAGCAAATTGATGCTGCTCATTGCGCTAATCGGTCTGACTTCCGGGGTATTCCGCAACGGTATTCAAAACTGGTATTTCATATTCGCTGATGAAGTAAAGCAGCCGGGAGCTGAGTTTTATAAAATGCACTGGGGGTTGCTGCTTTGCCTGCTGGGCATTGTCGGCGGATTTTTTGGCGGCTGGGTTTCCGACCATTTCTTTCAATCCCGGCGAGCGCCTCCGGCGGCCATGCTCTCGGCACTGGTCGTGGCCCTGACCGTATTGATGGTGCTTTACCTGTCATCCGCACCCATCTTGCTCGGCTTGTGCTGCGTGTTGGTGGTCATGGCTTCAGTGGGCCTGACCTCGCTAATGTCCGGCACCGCCGCGACAGATTTTGGTGGACGCAAGGCCACTGCAACCTGTTCCGGGATCGTGGATGGCTGCACCTACCTCGGCAGCGCGATCCAATCTTATTTCATCGGCAATCTTACCCCGGCGGAAACCAAGGGTCAGTCCGCCACTTTTCTAGGGGTCACTCGCGACTGGCATTGGTGGCCGGCCTTTATGATCCCCTTTGCCATCCTTGGACTGCTGGTGGCCATGAAGCTCTGGCATCAATTGCCCGAAGCCACCCGCCGATACAATGCTTCCATTAAGCCAAAATGATTCCAGTACGGATTTCGTTCGTGTGATATTCTGCAGGTTTTAGCCGTTTTCACCCAGCAGAAGTGGACTCCTCACCATTTAGTTCTTGTGCGCCAGCAAGAAGTCTCGAAGCATGCCAATTTTGTGGAAGTTCCTTTTCACTTTCGTGCTCTTGCCCGAGGCAGGCTTACCCGAAACGGCTAATCCACCTTCGCTTTAGCGGATGTTTTGCTTCCGGCACTCTTTTTGCCCGCACCTTTGGCTGGCATATCCTGCATCGCCAACTCGTGAAGTTCCTCAGCATGTTTGAGCCAGGCCTGCTCCATAGCTTTGACCCTATCCGGATAAACCTCCGCCAAGTCTGTAGTTTCAGAACGATCCTTGGTCAGATTATATAATTCCCATGGCTTTTTGTGATCGGCGACCAGCTTCCACCCACCAATGCGGATGGCACGGTTACCGTCGTGATCAAACCAGAAAAAATCATGCTGCACGGTGTTGTCCCGGGCAAAAACCGGCACGAGGCTTTTGCCCGGCAGCGGTGGCACCGGCAATTCTGCCACGGTCTGCGGCTGTTTGCCGCCGGTGAGTTCCAAGAGGGTCGGCATCAGATCAATCAAATGGCCGGGGTTGTCTCGCAGTTCGCCATGCGCCCGGATCCCCGCGGGCCAATGGACGATCAGGGGCGTCGCATTGCCCCCTTCATGCTCCCACGATTTATAAAGCCGGAAAGGCGTATTAGCCGCGCTCGCCCACCCGGGTCCGATACCTAGATAACTATAGGCCGATCCGATCGGTGCCCGCGGGTCTTCCCCCAAGCCTCGGATGATTTGCTCAGCTGAGGCACCATTGTCCGACATAAAACAGATAATGGTATTGTCCCAAGCTCCCATTGCCTTCAGTTGGTCCAGCACACGGCCGATTTCCTTGTCCATGCGATGAATCATGGCGGCATGCACCGACATCTTCGCCGACTGAAATTCTTTCTGTCCGGCGGTCAGGCTAGACCACGGCACGGCATGCCCGATCTCATTCAGGCCAATTCTCTGTTGCAGTTCCGTTTCCGGAAGATTCCAGTGTGGTATCGTCACCGGATCGAGCTTGGATAAATCGCAATGAATCAGTCCAAGCTTTTTCATACGATTAAAACGGCCCTGACGGATCGCATCCCATCCGGATTTATAAGTGTCCTGATAAACCGCAATATCCTCCGGCAGTGCCTGGATCGGAAAATGCGGGCTGTGGAAAGCGACGTATTCAAAGAACGGCTGGCTGGCATATTTGGCAGCGTGCTCCTTCAAATACTTGATGGCATAATCGGCAACGGCGATGGTGTTGTAATAGCCCTCACCCACTTTGATCGTCGGCAATTTTTCGTCATCCTCGTTGGCTCCGACCTGCGTGAAATAGCCATCGTCATTCATCTCCAAATAGGAATGGTCAAAACCGTTATTCAACGGCTTTCCATCCACGTGCCATTTGCCCGAATGATACGAGCGATAGCCCAGCGGCTGCAGATACCTCGGCAGCAAGGCAGCCCAGCGTGGCCGCACGCCAGCCGCTCCGCCGCCCGTATTGGCACCGAAGTCGCCCGTAAAATTATCCCGCCGCACTGACTGGGCATAATAGCCGGTCAGGATGCACGCCCGCGATGACCAGCACCGCGCAGTGTTGTAAAACTGGGTAAAGCGCAGGCCATTAGCCGCCAGGCGATCCAGATTTGGCGTCTGAATTTCGCTGCCGTAAGAACCGGCATCAGAGTAGCCCATGTCATCGGCGAGAATGATCAGGATATTGGGTCTGGCGGACTGATTTGGTTTGGCTGCGTCGGCGGCGTTGACCATTTCAAAGCGAGCCAATAACAGGGAGAACAGTAGGATTTTTTTCACGAGGAGGATAGGGAATGGTTTATGGATAAATTTCGATCTCGCTAACCTGCGCCGCATTTGGATAACGCGGATTGGCGGAATTGCGGATCACCAGCCGGAATAAATCGGTCACCACCGGCTGAATTTTCGCATGGTATACCTGCGATTCCTTGTTGTCAGGCACATGAATGACCTCGCGCTCCTGGCCGTTTATGCGCACGAAGCCCGTGAAACTGGTCGGATAACCAGCCGGGTCAGCGAAATGTATGACAATGGTGGAAATTCTCGAGGCCTTGGCCAATTGAACCTCGATCCAATGGGGGTGCGGCTGCTCCACGGAGGAATGCCAACGATTCAAAAATTCCTCCGGCGTTGCGATCACGCCATCAATCGCTTTATCCGTGCACCCCGGTTCCCTGGCATACTCACCGTCTGAACGGGCGTGCGCTCCGTTGGCAGCCAGCGCCAAATCAGTCTGCGGGTTTTGCACATGCGGCCTCGGCCTGGGCGGATTCGTCCAACTCTGGCGATGCGATAAGGTAAGTACCTTAGATCCGGTTTCATACAGAGTTGCCCGGTCCAACGGCTGGGGTAGCCACGTGCGAAAAATGTTCTGCTCGCTGAAGGCGTTACCGGCGGAAGCATAATCACAAAACGTCAGTCCGGCCACGTCGAACGCCATCCATGCGCCGATCTGCGCCGCCGCTGCCGGGTTGGGCTTTAAATCGGGGGCTTTCCCCAGCGTCCACTGCCCAACATTGGCCGGCGTGAGCCGATTGTCCACGGACAAAACTACCGGGCCACGCTGGAGGGCGACCTGCCCATTGCATTCCGCCACCCTGGCACGCATATCAAAACGCATATCCACCCGGTCACCCGAGTGCCACGTCCGGCGGATTTTGACATAACCGGAATGAACCCGCTGCACCCGACCATTCACCTTCAGCTCGGTTTGCTCACTCCAGGCCGGCACGCGCAATGACAAGGTAAACTCGCTGGATTTATCCGGCGTCACGATAATTTGAACCTGGTCGTTTATGGGATAATCCCCGGTAATTTCCAGCTTCACCGCACCAATCCGAGCCGTGGCTGGCGCATAGAGATTCACCACCGGGCCGTCAGCATTTTGCATGAATACCCAGAACGGCGTCAGCATCAGGGCACGCGGACCGTTCGCCACACAGCAACTCAAGGGCACATCGCACTGGGTGGCACTCGGCACCCGAAAACCCATCAAGCCGCCAAAGTAGGCCCACCATCGTCCATCCGGCATCATCCCGCTCAGGAGTCCGTTGTAGAGATTTTTTTCCAGTTCATCGGCGTAACGCGCGTCCCCCGTCAAGCGCAGGAGTTGATTACAGAGTTTCATCCAAGTCACTGTTACACAGGTTTCCATCGGTTTGTCCACCAGGCCGGTTTGGCGCTTCGCTCCACCAAACCAAACTTCCTTGCTCGTGCCGACTCCAACCAGGGTTGCTTCCTCGCGCAAAATGCTCTCAGCAAGCTTCACGCACGCGTCAAGATAGTCGTGCAGGCCGGTCACGCGGTAAAGTTCGCACAACCCCTCGAAGCACGACATCATTTCGTAAGCTTTCGGCGCACACATCTGCGTCGGTGCTTTACCGGCCAACGCATCTTCCACCAGTCGCATGCCCGCCGGCACGCGTTTCGACGGCATCTCCCAGCAGGCTACGATATGTTCCGCGAAATCCCGGTACTTTTTCTCACCCGTTCGATCATAAAGCAACACCACCGGTTCCAACACCGACGAAGCCGCCAGTCCGTTATGTTCGCCGACATCGGCGATGCTGGTACGGCCCGGGCCGAGTTCTGCAATCAGAACATCCGCGTGCCGGCGTGCCGCGTTCAGCACCTTGACATCATGGGTCTGGTCGTAGTCCGCAATCAGTCCGAGCAAAACATATTTGCATCCCCAGACATCCCAGCCTTGTAACCGATTAGCCGGCACATGTGTGCCAATATAACCATCGGGGACCGCCGTCGCCAACAACGCTTGCACCACCTGGTCACGCATGGCCCGCGTGGCCGGCGTGGAGTGATAGGCATCGGCCAGAGTCAGCGACGTGAACCACTTTCCCCAAAACTCACTGTCCCACCCTCTAGTTTCGATCTTCGCCCGGAAAGGAGCGATGAGATCCTCGGTATCCTGCGCCAGAATGCGGTTGGTGATGCAGCAGTCCAGCTTCCCCCCCAGACGTCCGCTGAAATGCACCGATTCCGGACGAGCGGGCGTTAACACATCCTTCGCCAAAAACTCCGCAGCCGACACACTCAAGGAGATCCAGAACAGGCAAGCGGGAAAATATATATTCATCAGGTTTCTTAACATGGCGTTTGTGCTTGGTTATCAAATAACCAAGCAACTGGCGAGAATTTTAAAAATGCCATTGCGGCCCAAGAACCAGGGTGGTTTGAACTTGCTTAGCCATCAGCGGTCAACGCCATATTGGATCCAGCCATGCTACCTGCCGTTCCCAAAAAGTGTTTCTACCGCCAGCCCTCTGCGGCAAGGCCAATCGCTAAATGGAACTTTTTACTCGGCGAAAAAGTATATAAAAATTTAACCCAGAACCAGATCCAGTCAGTCGGTGCCAAGTCAGCCATTCCCCGAATTGGACTTTGTTTGCAGGTAAGCGACTGCGCTGACCGACCAGATAACAAGTTCGGAACTATTGCCGCGCGCCAGAATAAAACTCAAAAAACATCAACGGGTTTCTCGAATTTAGGATCCCGCTTTGCCAACTACTTAGGGGGTCTGTTGGACGCGGTAGAACTTGTACCCATTACTTCCCGACGAATCAAATAAACGGTTGGTCGTCCCGTCACCGACAATCGGATTAGCCAGATTCGTCCAGGTCATAGCGCGCGTCAAATTAGTGGCCATTTGAACGGTGTAATTACTGTTAAGAATCGTGGGCCAGACAATGGCCACGCCGTGCTCCACCAAAGCCGGAACGAGATTCGTCACCAGGTTCACAGACTTGATGGACGCCAGGTTTTGGGTGGTCAGAGTGCCGGGCGCCAGAGTCATGCTGCCGATGGCGACGTTGTTGCTATAAATGGTCGCAACCTGAGGGGTGTTCAGCGGGTTAAAAGCAACCAGGGTACGCTGCGCAGTGTTGGTGTTGTAATAAACTGCGCTGGTGGGCACGCTCAGGTGGAATTGCCATTGAATCGAGCCCAGATTCCGGTAGGCGTGAGCGAAGTAGTAAGTCGAACCCGCGTACATCGGATCGGTTGCGACTGCATCGTTGCTGGCATACAACTGGTCCATCTGCGCGGCTACATAGTCAGGATTGAACTGGAGCGCATACCACAGCGCATAATTGCCCCATTGCGAGCCCATCGAACTGATGGAATTAGAACCCACCACAGCCAACTGTTCGGCGAGCATGTTGTTGAACTGATTCTGCGCAAAAACCGGATTTTGCGCGAGATAGCTCAGCCCCGGGGATATGGGCAACCACTGAATTCCGTGAATATAAATCGGATTAAGGCCGAAGTAGGTTTGAAAATCCTGGCCATTATCCCAGAGGATGCCAACGCAGGAACGATTGTAAACTGGCGGCCAGACATCGGCGTGCTCGTTAAACCAGTATTCCCGCACGGCCGCCGATTCCATTACATAACCCATCGCGCCGGCAGCCCGCATCTGGTCATCCCCCAGCGCGGCTCCCAGCAAAAAGAGGCCCACCCAGGAGTTCATGGCTTCGCTGCTCGATTCCTGATTGCCGCCCCGGTTGGAGTCGGGGTAGCCGCTCGCTTGGGAATGCCCTGCCCAAATGTCGAACGTCCGGAAAAATGCGAAGTTTGTGTCGCTGCGATCCCAGTTTGCGTAATCCTTCGCCACCAGTTTGGCCATTGCCCCATAATTGTTCAGGAAATTGGTGTCATACAAACCCAGCAGCGCGGCGGCATGGGTGATATAGCCGTAGTGGAAATGCTGGTCATTGAATTGTTGTGAGCCATAGCTGGCCTGGAAACCAACGAGCGCCTTCCAGGCCGGATAAGCGGCAAAATAGTAAGTTGATTCGCCGGGTGTGTAGGTGTACCAATTCTGGAGCCCCGCCTTGAGCGTGTCATGCAACGTGGTGAACTCAGGCCTACCCATGTCATGAGCCATCGCCATGTGCTGGGCGTAGCGTAGCAGGTCCTTGCCCCCCCAGTAGGTGTCGGGAGCAATGGTGGTATTGGCCGCCACGCTGGTGAGATACGCATTCATGCGCGCCAGGACATAATCATTCGACCGGCCAGTCGGTGCCGGCGGGGGCAAGGTGGGAGGAAAGCCGGTGAACGGGTAAACGAATTGAAAGTCCGCTCCGGTGGCGCATTTCATGGGACCGCGCGCAGTGGAATAATTCATTCCGTTGAACAACAGATTATTAGTCGTGCTGCGCCAATGATGCGCCAGCCAGCCCTGAATGACGCGCGGCTCGGAGCCTTTCAATATTTGGGTCGCCAGATGCCAACTCGTGGTCACCGCGCCCGCCGCGGGATCGTAGGTCCAGTTCATCTGGCTGTCTCGCGGAACGGCGTAGGCGTATTGCGCAAAATAGGCAAGATTGGACTTGGCGGGCAGAGCACTCACGACGAGGAACGCATTTGTGTTGGCAAAGATTACATTTACCACCCCGTTGCTCAGGGTAAACTGGGTTCCATCCGGGGCAAACACGCCCCAAAAGCGACCGGAACCGTAGGCTACACCGAAATGGTTGCCCGTGAGCGGAAATGACGCGATGCTCCCGCTGTCGTCAAAGAATGTGGCCCCCCCGGAAGGAAACGCGATTTGCGGCTGCACGCCGGTGAATTCAACCCACACCGAAGGCAATCCGTGACCGATCGTCACATCCATGAACTGGTTGACCGTCTGCTGCATGCGCAATGAAACCGTCCAATCGCCCCAATGCAATGCACGCGCATCCGCCGGCGCAAACTGCGTGCCGTGAATTGTGATGGGACTATCCAATGGCATTTGCGGAGTGGTTCCGGAGGGCACCCAACTATTTGGATTGTAGAGGTTGATGCCTTGGGCATCCGCAGAAATGGTCAACGGCTGGGCCCACATATTGCCGGCGTATTGGCTGTTGATCAGGTCGGTCCACCATTTATTACTCGGCATCGGCGCCCCATTGTTCGCAATCACGTAAGTGGGCGGCGTCGTCGGCAGGGATCCTGCGTTGGCCTGAGACGGGGGATACGACGCATACGAACCGGCGCCGACGGGGACAACCAATTGAGCGGAAGCCCATTTCACCCCAAGCGCTACGGCCAGAATACAGACAAGAATTTTCATAATTTTATTTCTTTCGATCATTGGATCGACAGAACGTGAAAGAAGTTATGTGGCGGGCCAACGGGATCGAACACCGAATTGGTGCTACCGTTGCCGGTGATGGCACTGCCCAAGTTGTTCCAAACAGTGTTGGTGGCGAGCAGTGCGCGGGACCATTGGACCTGATAGGTGACGCTGTTGCTGGCAAACCAAGTAATGGCTACACCCGGCACAACGGAAATCTGAAATGGTATGGGACCGACGGGAGTGGCGGTCACAGGCGAACTGTCGGGGCTGGTGCCTCCCGTGCCCGTCGCCGATACCACGTAGTAGTAGGTCGTGCGGTTGTTAAGTCCGCTGGCATCGGCGTATGTCACTGTGGGAGCGGTGGTAGTGCCAACGATGCTGAAAGGTCCGCCGGAAACGGTTGACCGTTTCACGTTGTAGCTGGTCGCAAAGGAACTGGCGGTCCAGTTCAATGCCACTTGCGCGTTGCCGGCGCTTGCCGCCAAACCGGTGGGCGCGGCCGGTGCCCCGAGGGTGGGCGCGGCAGACATCGGCAAACTGTTGGTGCTCTCGCCAGCCCCATTTATCGCCGATACCACATAATAGAAGATCTGGCCGCCGAGGACGAAATCATTGTAGTTCACTAGCGGAACGGTGGTGGTGCCGATGTTGGTGTAAGCACCGCCGGAAACGGTGGACCGCTTCACATTGTAACCAGCCGGGCTGCCGTTGGCGGCTGTCCAACTCAAGGAAACCAGGTTTGTCCCGGGCGTGGCATTCAGTCCGGTGGGAGCGTTCGGTGGCACGCTGACATAGCCCACAATATCACCATAGGAGTCACCGACGCGAATCTCATCTACCAGGATGCTCCCGGCACCTTGCACATTCAGCCCCACTCCAGTAATAGTTCCGACATCGAAGGCAACATACGACCCGGCAGCGGTCACCCCGGGCGTGGCTTGATTGACCACTGGGTTCAAATAAACCGTGACCGTATCGTTGTTGCCCGAGGTGTTGAATTGAATTTGCATCACAACCAGATAAGTAGCGCCATAGGTTCCAAGGCCCAATTGAGCGAGGCTGGAGGCTCCGAGAGCAGCGGTGCCAACCGTGTTCATGGCGCCAATACCCAACTGTCCTTGAGTGGGAGAGTTGGGACTCAACCCGAAGCCAAACCACAAGCCCGTGCCACCGTTAGGAAAATAAACACCGTTAATATTTGCTCCGGGATCAGCGGCGCTGGTCTTGAATAGAAAGCTGATCCACTTCGTTCCCGTCGAGAGCGGGCTTGCGAAGTTCACCAATTGCCTTCCACTGCCGGAACTTAAAGCGTTGTTGGCCACCGGAAGCCCGGTGTAAGTCAGCCCGGTGATAATCGCAGGAGTTGTCCCGCACGTCCATTTTCCAGTAAATCCCATGGCGGTGCTGGTTGTGGCATTGGGAATCGACGTGGTGTAATTAAACGGCTCGTATGCATTTAAGCTGGCATGCCCCATGTTCGGCAAGTAGGCAAAAGTGACTACCATCATCGCTAAGGTAAAATATACCCCAACGCAGTTCAGGCAGGCATGGTTCTTTGACATGGATATTTGCGGTCTATGGAGCCGGAAAAATCAAAATGATGAGCCGCCCCATCCAGCAGCGGGTCACGATTTTCATACTATGGCAATGTTTCCAGCTTTACTAAGCCGGGGATTTTTTCCGCCAGGCACCAAGAATCACCACCAGGAAGACTACTTCAATCGCCCCGGCAATTCCCAGCAGCATTTCATAGGACCATTGAGACGGGGACTGCACCAGCACAATGTCCTTGGGTGAACGCAGGAGCAGGCGGAATGACTTCGCGCGCCAGTCCTTACCAGCCTGCCAGTTATTGCCGCGCTCGATCAGACAAATGCCCGTGACCATGACTTCGCTGCCGTTAAACAACCCGGGGAGTTGGTCGGCAATGGCACCCTGCGGCAGATAAGCTTGAAAAATAAAATCACCGGACTCAAGCAGGAGAAATTGATTAAGCCCGCGATCCACCCGCTCCAGCAATTTTGCCGAAACCTGCACTAGGCGGCAGTCATGCGAGCCCGACAACATATCGTTGAGATCCAGGCAGTCATGCGCGCCCGTCAATATCTTATTCAGATCCACGACGTCGGCCTTTGGCTCGGTGCCGGTGCCGGTTTTTCGATAGATCGCGTCTTCCAGAATCGGTGTGTATTCGCCCTTCGCGGGCGAGCCGAGGACTTCCACCTGATCGCCCAGTTGCACGGGTTCACGCAGCAAAGTCTGGCAATGCAGTCCATGGCTCCCATCCTGAATAAACAAGGCATTGCCCGGTTGAAAATAAACCACCGTGCCGGTCACCTTGACCCGGTGCGCCAGGCTTCCCTGCGGCGTGAATTGCAACAGGCCGTCAATCGGCTGCATCGGGGCATCATAGGGATTCGCCGGGCCCGCCTGTTCGATGACCAGTCCATCTGCGTTGGATACGAGCAGGCGGAAACCAAACAGCTGGCGCTGGTGGTTGAATAGCGTCGAGCAGACGCCGCGAACCCGCACCGTGGCGTCCAAAAGATCGTCGGGCTTGGCCACCGGCAGTTGCTTCGTGATGACATTGAACCGCTCCCCATCCACCACCACGTCAACAAAGTAATTGCCCGACGATTTCTCAAAACGCACTGCCCGGACATTCCCGTTGATTTCCACCATTTGACTGTCTTCCGCACCGCTCAAAAGCCGCTGGAGACTGGAGGGTTTGGCCTCAGGGAGATTGCCATCGCCCACGACTTTGATACTCGTGGGCATGACCACGGGGGCGAACTCACCTGGACCGGTGACGCCATCCACCTCGACCAACTGCCCCGCTTTCAACGCAAGCGTGTTGGTCACCTGCAAATAGATCCCGGCTGTGGCGTCCTGCAAGAAACGCGAAAAAAGCCCATCGTCATAAAACGTCACCACGCCGCGCAACTTGACCGGATAATGCTTTTCTGCGTCAGCCGTCGATAGGCCGCGAACTTCGGCCACGGTGGTCAAAACCCGTTCCGGCGTCTGCGCGCTCGCCTGGCGCAGGCCAAAACCAAACAGCAGGGCCAAGCCCAAGGCAAGGGCGCTGGGAATTCCCCGGGTGGTTCCTGCCATCATCGTTGTGTTGGTCGTTTTCATAATGTTGTTCTGATTTTATGGTTGCTGAAATTTTTGAAAAATGTTTGCTACTAAGATTTCGCTGGTTGTTAATCCGGATAAAGCCGGTTGCTGGCTAGCTTCGCCTTCCGATCCACCGTGAACAATCCCCAATGCTTCTCTGCGCCGAGCGGGTCGCCGGCATCGCCCTTCCAGTCTTCGTCAAACGCCTCAAAAAAGAAAGTTGTGATATGCATTTTGCCCGTCCAGGCAAAAAGATCGTGATAATACTTTTCCTGCTTTTCTTCGCTCGCCCGTGCGCCAAATTCCTTTGCCACGGTCGCCCAGCCCGCCTCGGTGATAACGATCCGGCTTTTCGGCAGGGCATTTCGCACCGCTTGGAGATTGGCGATGGTGTAGGTCATGGCCTCGTCAATGTCCTTCTTCTCCCATTCCGGATACGTATGCACGGAAATAAAATTCAGTTCCTGCGCCAGCGCTGTGCCGTGATGCGCCCACCAGTCGTAATTGTCGCAAACGGTCACGGGCTGCTTCACGGCCTTTTTAACTTGTCTGACATAATCGATCACCGACTCCACCGGCACCATGTGATCGTTCCAACTCACCAACGCCTCATTGCCAATGGCGACGGCCGCCACAATGTCGCGGTACTGCTGCGCGAGGCGAATGGTGTTCTGGATTTCCGTCGCGTTTAACTTCTGATTCGCGGCCAGCACCTCCGCTGGAATCGGCTGGAGCCAGGTGCAATTCGTGTTGCTCACTTCAGCAGAAAGCCACGCACCCAGCATCACTTTGAGTTTTAATTTATTTTCCCGGATCAGCCGCAGAATGACCTCCGAATTCGTTCGCGCATCGTAAAGCCGGATCATCTTGAAAGTTCCCGCGAGGGTCAGTATATGCAGGTCTTCCAGAATTTGCTGCTCACTTGGATTAGCCGCGCCGCCGCCGCGATCTGGATGCTGACCATGGCGAAAACCTGAGTAACAAATTCCCTGCGGCAGGCCGGCCAGCAAATCCGCTTTCTTTTGCTGAAGCGATACCAGCTTAGCATCGCCCGCATCGGGGTAGCCGGCCTGGCTTATCGGTGCGCACGAAAACAGCAGCAGCCAAGTGGTAACGATACTGGCAAACTTCCCCAAGGTCTTGGCTATGAAATGCAATTTCATCAGTACGGTTTCAGGAACTCGCCAGCGTTTCCGCGCCGCTGGCCAGAATGGTCTCATTATTCGGCACGGCTGGCTCTTCCCGTTGCCGGCGCTGCGCGAGTTCCTCGCGCATGGCTTTGCAGATATGTTCGTTGAGGCCATAGATGGTAAAACAAGCCGAGAGGATCAGTAGGCCACCGGCGGGAATCAGACTGTTCAGCAGGATGATGCCGTGGAGAGCATCCGGCGTCTGGACCGCATTCGGCACGTATCCAAAAGCCGAAATCAGGAATCCGGCAAACGCCGCGCCGATGCCCATGCCGGCCTTTTGGGCGCAGGTTGTGGCGGAAAACACCACGCCAGTCGTGCGCGTTTTATATTTCCATTCCTGAAAATCAGCGGTGTCGGCCACTAGCGCCCAGAAGAGCGTGGCGTTGATGCCGGCGCAGATCATGCCGAGAACTACGAAAGTAAACACCAGCGTGGTCTGGTCCGGTTGGATCCAATAAAACGGAATCGCGGTCAGCGCCACCAGCACCAGACTGGTGATGAAGGCCGCTTTTTTGCCGATCGCCTTGACGGCGAACCGCGTCATCATCGCGCCGGAAATCATGGCCAGGCCGCTCACCAGGAAATAGGTGCCGATTTGTCCTCCGTCCCAGTGGAGATAGCTCTTGAGGTAATAGATGCCCGCCGTGCCGCGCACCACGGCAAATGTGATGTTCACAATGCCCGTGACAAACATCATGATCCAATGCCGGTTGAGAAACAGCGTCTTGAGATCTTCCGTCATCTTCGTATGTTGATTGGCTGGCGGGTGAATCCGTTCCTTGGTCGTCACGAACGAAATCAGAAACAACACTATGGCAATGGCGCTAAAAAGCATCACGGTCCGCTGCGCGCCTAATTGCTGGTTTTGCCCGCCGAATTTGACAATGAGCACCATGAAACTGGAGTTGGCGATGATGCCGCCGATTTGCGCCAACGACATGCGGTAGGAATTCAGGCTAGTGCGCTCTAACGGGTCGTCCGTCATGACGCCCGACAGCGCGCCGTAAGGAATATTGATGGCCGAGTAGAGCAGCATCATCAGGTTGTACGTCACCCACGCCCAAACGATTTTTCCCGCAGGGCTGATATTGGGCGTGGTGAACGCCAGCACAAACACGACCGCCAGCGGCACGCACAGCCAGACGAGATACGGCCGAAAGCGACCCCACTTCGATTTGGTGCGATCAGCGATTGCGCCAATGAAAAAGTCCACCACGCCATCCGTGCTGCGGGCGAACAATAGCATGGTGCCGGCGGCAGCGGCGGTGATGCCGAAAATATCCGTGTAGTAAAACATGATGAAATTCATCATCAGCGCCCACACGAAATTGCTCGCCGTGTCGCCCAAGCCGTAGCCGAACTTTTCGCCGAATGACAACTTCATGGATGTGGTATTGGTATGCATGGCATTGGTAATTTTTACACTTCAATCGCTCAAACTCGTTCGCTGAATTCCAACTG
This sequence comes from uncultured Verrucomicrobia subdivision 3 bacterium, assembly GCA_903888765.1. GTDB lineage: Bacteria > Verrucomicrobiota > Verrucomicrobiia > Limisphaerales > UBA11358 > UBA11358. The sequence goes on from CAISVF010000039.1 coordinate 40,021, forward strand.
TCAGCCGCGTGATTTTACCGGCGCGCGAAAAAACCGCCTGGCTGTCAGCGTCAGATAATTTTTGTCCGGGAACCATCCGCGTGGCGCCAAAACCATCTTCAACGGCAATGGAAGCGGTTTCGGCCAGCTGGTAACAAACCGGAATCTGGCAGTAAGTGAACGCCAGGCTTTCGGCGGGCAACCGCAAGGTCTGCTGAGCGCCGTTCACGTCCACATAAGCAAACTCCTTCGGCTCGCTAAAAAACTCCCGGCGACGCAAAAGCGTCGGCGCAAAAATCAGCGTGCCGTGGTTCACTTGAATTCCCAGTTCCGCCCAGCGCGTCAAAATTTCTTCCTTAACCTGTCCGGTCATGCCCGGTTGCTGCGCGCCGAGATGGCGCGGCGTGTGCGAGTAGGGATCGGTTGGAAAAGCGCCATAAACTTCCGGAGTCTTGGAAAAACCGAAGCCGCGGCGGATGTCGTAGTAAGCCACGCGCAGTCCGGCCACCACCTCGGGTGGTGCGCTCGTCTCCATCGCGCGGTGATGATTTTCTTCCACCGCCAGCAGCAGCTTGGCGATCATGTGCCAATAAATGCTGCCCAAGCCCTCGAACGCAAACATCGAACCACTGCGACCGGTGAACGCGCTGTGCTGGAAAACCGTTTCCCACAAGTGCAGCAACACCGCGCCATCCTGCCCGATGGCCTGCTTCCAAAGCGCTTTGCCGGCCAGCCGGTCCAGCCGCGCCTCCAAGCCGGCGGCGTTGGCCAGGTCAGCCTGAAAATAGGCTCCCCCGTTGCCGTCCATGACGACTATGTCGCGGTTGCCGGCGACAGCGAGCGCGGCGATGGATGGAACTTGTTTTTCCCAGCCCGCCGGCAAGGTGTTGCGCGAAAGAAACGGCACCATCTCGCGGTCGGGATACAGCAGGTAACTGTGCTGGTCGGCGCGGAATAAATCACTGTGGCGAAGTGCTTGCAGAAGCGACACCGCCTCCGCCGGCTTGAGTAGTCCGCTGCTTAACACTGCCACTTGACCTTCCAGCATCAGATTCAAGTGTCCGACCGACGCAGTTCCGCCGGAGATTCTCAGCAGGTTATAACTGTGGAATAAACCGTCGGCACGCCGGTTGGCGGAGAGCGTCGCGTCCACGGCGCGAATGGCAGTGGCAATTAAATGCCTGATTTCAGACGTCGGCACGGTCGTTTGTGCCCCCAGTTCGCCTTGATACACAGCTTGGCGATGATGCTCGCCCGCCTTGCCCAGCGCGGTCAGCAGTTGTAAGCGCGCGGCATCATCGGCACATTCTGACTTCACTAAAATGGCCGTAAGCTTTTTGGCAAAGCGCGCCACTTCGGCGGAAAGAATTACGGTCTCGCCCGCTGCCGCAAAAATCTGAAATAGAAAATTTAAATAGCGGCGCAGATAGGCAACCGTGACCAGGGAAAGCCCCCAGCCGGCGAGCGCGTTGTTGGCGTCGTTCCATTCCGGCCGCTGCGTGTTCAGCCAGATGCCGCCCCCGGGCACAAAGTTGCTCAATTTGGCGAGCAGCGGCACGAGCAGTTTTTCCGCCAGCGACACCAGCAGCACATCGTGGTCTCTGCCGGTTTGCAGTTTGCCGTCGTTGCCAATTTCCCTGGCGCGGGACCAAAGATTTTTATGCAGCTCGCTGTTAAAATGAATGGAGTGACGCGGATCGCGCAGCAGTTCCGCAAAATTTTTTATTTCATAGGGAACCTGGGCGTAAGCGAAAGAATTTTCGTTCAGGCCATGCGCCAGCTTGCCCGGCTCAAAGCGTTCGTAGCTTTCCAGCAGCCGCAGCAGGTAGATAATCTGGTGATCGCCCCAATAGCCAATGTGACTCCACGGATCATGCGGGTCTTCGACTTCCCAGTCAATTCCGCCGCGCGTGATGCGATAGGGATTGTAGCCGTCAGCGGTCGAGGCGTTCAGGAAAATGGAAACCATGGATTCCAGGCACGCCGGATAACTCTGCGCGAGACTTTCCCAATTCTGGAAAATGTCGCGCCAGTTGCCCTGATAATCGTAAATCGTCTGGCCTTGCTCGTCGCGGGTGCGAATCGAAAAGCGATTCCACGGGCGGCTCGGATCGCCGTGGCGGCGGCTGAAGGTCAGCGGCAGATACTCGCGAACGAGCCGGATGAATTGCGGATCGTCCGTGGTCACGGCGCGCTGGCGCAGCGTGGCCAAATCGAGCTGCGCGGGCAACTGCTCCAACCATGACGAATACCGCGCGCTGATGGTGGCATTGCGGACGTGCAAAAACGCGGCAAAGTCTGACGACGGAAAACGGTAGCCGTCCGGCAGCGTGCCGCCTCTCATGCAGTTGAAGAGGACATTGGCAAAATGATGAACGCTTACGGTGGTGTCAGCGGTCTGCTGGAAGCCATCCGCCGCCCCAATGCGCTGCTTCAGACCTCCTAGCGTCGCGCGCACGTCCGCTTCCACGGCATTTTTTAATAGTGTTGGGGACGCGAGTTGCTTCTGCAATGCCGTCAAGGCGCTATGATCAAGGCCGGTGTCAGCGACGGTGACCCATGCGTGCGTGGTGCTGGATTGGATTTCGACGGAGTCGCAAATGAAATACGCGCCGGGCTCGCCGCGCACTTCGGTCTCGTTTTTCACGCGCCCGCCGCGTCGGAAATTTTCCACCTGCCGCTCGCACAGCAGCACCGTCGGATTGGCGTGGCCAACCGACCAAGCGGCGGCGGCGCGCAGCGACTCGCACGGCTCGGCCCGGTCGCTGATGCCAGAGTTCAGCGTGAAGATGCCGAGGCCGCGCTGGTTTTCGTGACGCATATAGGCGGCGGCCAGATAGCTGTATTTTTCAAACAAATCCTGCCCGACGCCCGCCGGAAGCATCTGATTCCAGCCGTCGAGATAGCGAACACCAACCTTGTCGGGATTCAGATTTTCCAAGGAGCAGAAACGCACCAGACCAAACCTATCGGAGGTCGTGAGTGTCCAGGCGAAACGCAGACCGAGGTCTTCGTTGATTTCCTCGAATATGACGCTGGTGCCGAATTCGCTTTTGTAAAGGTTCCGCTGGATGCGATAAGCGCTCGGTGCACTTTGCCACGGTTCCCACAGCGAATAACCGTTCTTCCGCTCCACGAGAAAAACACTGCGCGCACCGCTGCTGCCGGGCTGAGCCAGGATTTTATCCGCCGTGCGATACGGGAAAATCGCGTGGTCGGCGTCGCCGCGGCCAGCGGTGAATGGTGAGTTGCTGCCGGCGAATAGCCAGAGGTTCCCGTTGCTGACAATGCTCATCAGGAACGGCGGCATGGCGTTGACGTTGCGGATGACCACAAAAGTCTCGCCGTTGATCAAGACGGAGGAAGATTCCGCCCTTCCCGCCGCGGCGGGCAAAAGACTTGCGCCGATAAAAACGGAATCCACTTTCTTTTCCGGCAAGGATGGCTGCTCGAGTCGTTCCATTTGCATTAAAAATTATTCAAACCGGATGTCGTCCAGATAAAAAGTGACCGGATGGCCCTGACTGGCGAGCGACCAGCCGAAACCGGTCTTGATGCGCACCAATGAATCGTTTGTCAACTCGATGGCATATTCTTTCCATTCCTTGGTGAGTGTCACGCCTTCGAGGCTACCGCTGGCGGAATCAAAAAAGTTCTTGTCGTGGCCCAGCACGCCGAACTTGAACGCCACCGCTTCGCCGCCTTCCCCGCCGCGCGCCCAGAATACCAGCTTCTTTGCACCGGTCAGATTCCAACCGCCGTCGCGGTCGCCCCAATCGTCCGCTGGATCCTGCCAGACGATTCCGCCCCATTCGCTGTCGGAGTTGAACTGAAACTGCATGCACGTTGGTGCACTGTGCGGATTTTCCGTCCAGCCCAGATTCATTTTGAGGGCCGAGGTTTTGCCCATCCAGCCGGAGGGAATAAAATGATTCTTCGCGCTCGACTGGTTTTCGTAGATGAAAAACGGCAGCGTGGCCGTCTTGCCCGGCGGAACCGACTCGTCCTGCAAATGCACGTGAAACGGCAGGTTCGCCACGCTGGAACCGGCACCGTTGTTGGCGTAGGCAAACACGCGGTAGCCGCCTTCGTTCTTCGGCACGCTGATTTCACAATGCTTCTCGTCGCTGCTCAAGATGGCGGATTGGAGTTCGGCCAGAACCGGTTCTTCCTGGCCGCCGACGCCGGTTTTGTTCTGCTCGGGTTGCACCACCCAGCGCACTTTGATGGGACGACCGCCGGGATCGGTGGCATCCAAATTGATCTTCAAGATTTGCCCCGGCTTGAGATCGTTCCGGCCTTCCATCCTGAGTCGCTGGATGACCGGGCAAAGATTTTTAGGCGGCTGTCCGGACCAGAGTTCGGTCATGGTATCCACTGCGTTGACTTTGGAGCCGTCAGGCAGAAACATGCCAAACCAGGTCGCGGTGGATTCCTGCTTGTGGCCCCACAAAAATGCGTAGGAGCCAACACACCAGGGTTTGTGCTCAACCGAGCCGACATAAGCCCGGCGATACCAATCAGCTTTCTCCGGACTGGTCGGTTCGATGGGCGCGGCCCAGGCCGTCTTGTCGCCTTCCCACGCCCCGGGCGGACCAAACTCGGTGATGATGTAGGGTTTCTGCGGATTCAGCGCGGCGTAACGTGTGGCGATGCTCGACGCCCCGGCATAGCTGTTGATGCCAACGATGTCCACGTCCGGACAAAATCGGTTGATGCTCGGGATGCGTTTGTCGCCGATCTCCGCCATCACCGTCATCACGGGATGATTGGGGTCCAGTTCCTTCGCAAGTTTTGCGGCGTCGTTTACATTTTTCCAAATCGCCGGCTTGCCTCCGTCTTTGTAGCCTTCCATTTCGTTGCCGATGCCCCACATCAAAACGGCGGGATGATCCTTGTAGCGCAGCACGGCTTTGCGCACGGCGTCCAATTGCTGCTGGAGCATCTCCGGGTTGTCGTAACTGAATTTCTGAGTGTCGCCTTCGTGGTGCAGCCAGATGCCGACGGTGACGGTGAGGCCGTTTTTCTGCGCCTCGTCGAGCAGCGGCCCAAGGTCGTCCCCGCCCCAGGTGCGGACGGAATTTGCTCCGGCGGCGGCCAGCAAATCCAGCCGTCCGGTGCCGCCGGCGCCCTTCACAAAAAACGGCTGCCCGCCGCGCTGGAGCTGCCAGCCATACGCAGTGTGCAGTAATTCCACCTTAACCGGCGCAGCCATGATGGGCAACGCCAGCGCGGCGATGCCACACCCCAGAACAATTTTTACCGCCGAAATAAGCATTTTCATTTTTCGTGGAAACCGCCGCGGCCATCATTATTCAAACCGGATATCGTCGAGATAGAAAACCACCGGCGCGCTTTGCCCGGCCACCGACCAGCAGAATCCGGTTTTGATTCGTGTCAGGTCTTTGCCGGCTAGGTCAATGGAGTATTCCGTCCAGTCCTTCGTCAGCTTGACATCGGCTATTTCACCTTTCGCACTGTCGGAGAATTTTTTATCCGAACCCAGAATGCCAAACTTGAAACTGACGACTTCATCGCCCTTCTCGCCGCGCGCCCAGAACTTTAGCTTTTGAGCCCCGGTAAGGTTCCAGCCGCCGGTCTGATCGCCCCAATCATTGGCCGGATCTTGCCAGACAATGCCCGACCAGTTGTCGGTGGCGGTATATTCAAGCTTCAGGCAGGTTTTGCCGCCGTGCGGATTGGTGGAGCAACCGTCATCCATCTTGGTGGCCTTGGCATTGCCCATCCAGCCGGACGGGATGTAATGATTATTCGCGCTGCCTCGTTCATCATAAACCATGAAAGGCAGCTTGACGGCCTTGGCCGCCGGCGCGTCTTCGGCCCGGAGTGATTGAAAACCGGTGCATACGCTGACCACCACGCAGGCTATGGCGAGACCCTGACTCGATTTTTGTTGCAGTTGCATATTGTGTGTTTTTATTTTTTGTTTAACGATTTTCTACCAACCGGTGCAGACTTTGTTGCGGCGGCTTTTGACTTAGCCACACGGTTTCATGATGGCTCCTTGGCGGCGGAATTCTCCCCGCCGGGCCTTTTATTTCGTGGATTGACAGTTCCAAAACTTCGCCGTGTTTCGCTTTTGAACCGACGGCAAAAAGACATCCGGTGATTTAGTGCGGGGTGTGTTGCGCCAGCCAGGCAAGATCGGCATTGTTAACACAGTTCACATAAGGAGGCCTTGTTTTGGTAACCGGCACGACTACCTGGCCCGTCTGCCATTTATGAACAGTCGAGTGGCCATCCGCGAAAGCCATTCCGCAAGAGCCGGCATGCTGGCTGCCGGGTAGTTCTACTAAAGTGCCGGTCCCGCTCGTGAAGGTGCTGCTGGCATACAACATTCCATCATCAATATAATCGGGAGCCTCATCCATGAACAGCCAGCTGTCCGATGGGCCGGGATTATTAAAGTCTCCTGATTTTTTTGCCCAAAACGGCGTGCCGCCCGTCGTTCCGGCGAGACCTTGAGCCCATTTAATGCCATCCCCAATGGCTGCGTTCATGACAACACTGTGGGACCGCGAACTCCAGCCTTTGGCAGATTGGGGCGGGCTAACATAGACAGCGGCGGGGCAGGCAAACACCTTGGCATTTCTTCCCATGTACCCGCCCAGCAGGGAGTAGGTATCATCCACGAGATATAACGTATTGGTGTTCTGCTGCCCAGCTGACCAGTCCATCCAGGGATTGCCGGTAATCCATGATGGCGTGCCATTGTAGGGACTGCCCGTATCATTGTTGATGGCGAGGCGTTCGGCATTGTCACCGGCATACATGATCCAAGCCAGGCCAAGTTGCTTATTGTTGCTCATGCAGGAGGCGGCAATCGCCTTTTGCTTGGCCTTGCTCAAGGCCGGCAGGAGCATCGCGGCCAGAATGGCGATGATGGCGATGACCACCAGCAATTCTATCAGAGTGAACCCGGACTTGAATCCATGTCTATTTGCTTTCATATTCAACTACCTTTTGGTGAGACGGGCCTGCCTTGCAGCAGGCCCGTCTATTTTTAACGCTGCCCGCACCCTCTCATCCCGCAAAGGATGCTCAATATTTCAACCGATAAAACACCGCCGGGTTGGCCGGATTGATGGTCATGATTATTTGATTGGTAGTCGTTGATCCGCTTACGTCAGACCAGGTAGCCGAAAGGCCAGTGCTCAAGGAATTGGTTTGCGACTGCAAGGTCCAACCAGTGTGATCAGCCGGCCAATGGAGCGTGAGTTTGTTGCCCTGGACGCTCATGACCAGGTTCGTCCGCGAGGTGTTCACCAGAGTGCCCACCACCAGGGTATTCGTGCTGGCGGCGTAGAAGCTATCGCCCGAGTAAATGGCCGTGATCGTGTAAGCAGCTGGCACGACGGTGGGGCTGCTGTTGGCAGCACCGGTCGCCACGGTGCCCACACTCTGCGCCACGGTGTTGGTTTTGAAAGCCACGGTGCCGGTGGCAGCGGTCGCTGGCATTCCGTTGGTGTTTACGGTCGCGGTGAAGACGGCGCCAGACTGAACCGTGGAGGCAATCACGCTGGGTGAGCCGGAAGCGGAGGTGGTGGACAGCGAGACGTCGTCAACCAACACGCCGCCAGAATCACCGAGAACCGCGCCGGTTACGGATATAATCTGAACCAGAACAGTCGCGGCACCCGCCGGAGCCACCGCCGGGGCAATGCTGATTTGGGTCCAGCTGCTCAAGCTCGAGGACAAGGTCGTCCAACCGCTGGGATTGAGCGTGCCGAGAATGTTGCCGCTGCCGTCCATCCAGACCGGATTATATTGCTGAACCGCGCTGAATCCGGTCTTGGGAAGTGACTTGGCCCAGAAGGAGCAGCTGTAGGTATTCCCCGGGATGATGGCCGCGCCACCCTTATTATAGACGTTCTCTTCCAAAATGGACGTCTGGGCTCCTGCGGTGTCGTTGGTGACATAAAGCGATTCACAAGAGGTGCCCGTGTGAGCATCCGTACTGATCCAGGTCGGCAACGTGGTCCCCAGCAGCGACCAACTGAAACTGGGATCGCTCTCAAAGTCGCCCTGCTGAACTTCTTCCGTGGTGACCGGCGTGTCTTGCAGGACTTGATAGTAAGCCGCCGGCGCCGGGTCATAAACTGAGGTCACCGCCGAACCGGTCAACTGGCTGCCCAGATTGTTCCAGGTGCTGTTGTCGGTCGAGCTCTGTACCTGATAATAATTGCCGCTAACCGCGCTCCAACTGATTTCCTTCCCCGAACCGACCGAGAGGGCCAGCGTCGTTGGAGCCGCACCGACGGGTGCTCCCACCACACTGCCGTAGGTGTTGCCGGTGCGAATCTCGTCGAATACATCAGCATTGCCGCCACCTTGAACGTTGAATCCAATCCCGGTGATCGTGCCTACATCGTAAGCGCTCCACACCAGATTAGCGGCTCCTGCCGGCGCGTTTGTGCCCGCTACGGGGTCCAGCCATAGGCTAACCGTATCGTTCGCCCCAGAGGTGTTGAAATCAATTTTCAAGACGATCAGATGGGCTTGGTTATAGGTTAAACCGCCATTCACTTGCTGTCCGGAGAAGGTGGTAATCCCCGTGGCTCCGGCCCCGGCGGTGGCAACTGAACCGAGCCCCAAACTACCGGCAGTGCCACTGTAGGCAGCCGTGATTCCTACGATGAGACTGGAGGATCCGCTGCCAAAAAGCACGAGTCCATTCAGATTTGCTCCGTTATTGCCAAGCTGGTTGAAAAGGAAACTGACATACTTCGTCCCGGTGGAAAGGGGGCTGGTCAAGGAGACCTGATCGCGGCTGCCCGTTGTGGAAATGGCGTTGTGTGAAGCAGATAGTCCGGGGTAGGTCAAACCGCTGACAATGGTTCCATTTCCGACGGTCCAGTTGCCTGTCAGTCCGTTGCCCGTGTTAGCCGAGCCGGTGGCAAAACTTCCGAGGCCATAATTAAACGACTCGTAAGCGTTCACGAAAGCGACGGGTGAGGCGCTCACTTCTGAAGAATTGGCACTCTGGCCGGCGGAATTGGTGGCGGACACCTCATAAAAATAAGTCGTGCCGTTAGCCACGGTTAAATCCGTGAAACTGGTCGTGCCTGCAACGGCGATGGTAACTTCCGCGCCGCTGGTGGTCGAGCGTTTCACATTGTAGCCGGTAGCCGCAATACTGGCGCTCCAACTCAGCGAAACCTGACCATCACTCACGCTTGCTGCCAAGCCGCTGGGGACAGCCGGCGCGACCAGGGTTGGCGCAGCCGACACTTCCGCGCTGTTGGCACTCTCGCCGCCAGCATTCACCGCCGAAACAACATAGAAGTAAGTTGTTCCACCGGCGACAGCATCAGTAAAATTCGTTCCCGTCACCGCGCCAGCGCTGGAAACCGTCACATAGCCCGAACCGCTGCTGGTGGAGCGCTTCACATTATAACTGACCGGGCTTCCGGCAGCGGCGTTCCAAGTCAAGTTGACGGAATTGCCGCCAGACGTGGCACCTAATCCAGTCGGAGCCGACGGTGCCGCGACGATATAGTCAACTGCTTCAGACCAGGTGGTCCCAATGCGCAGCTCATCAAACACAAAATTACCACCAGCACCGGCGGGGTTCACAATCGAGCAGGCGCTAATGGTAAATTGGGGCATCGTAAACGTGCCGTCAGGCGTTGATTCCGTGCTGGTGTTGGCCGTAGGATTCACCCAGATGCTGCCCGTCCAACCCGCACCAGTGCCGACGAGTTTCACCACGATGAAATAGGTGTTGCCGTAAGTGATATTGGCCGTGGTGGATTCCCATTTATTGGCGGCACTATCATTGTAGCCACTCTGTTGGTTTACCCCCAATTTCCCGGTTGTGCCGGTGACCGGGGTCGTGACACCCACGAACATGCCGTTGCCGCCCGTGTTCATTTCCAAGCCAACCTTGTTGCCGCCGGGGTTGCCGCTCATGTTGAAAAGATAGCTAACATATACCGTGCCGCTAGAAACCGGACTCGCCAAATTCTCGCCGGAATAAGCAGCGGTTTGCTTTAATGCATTGTAGGTTGTCCCTAGGCCCGGATACGTCAGACCGGCAACGGTTGTGAGCCCGCCTCCATTATACCCGCTGCTGAATCCGCCGCCAGTCGTCTGGGTGGGCGTGCCCGAGGCATTGCTCGGTGCCGCGCCTAAAGTGTAATTATATGGCTCGTGAGCGATGAGCGACGCGAAGGCGTTCGTCGCTGCCAACAAGACGAAGGCTAAAACCAGACGGGGTATTGATAATTTGTTTGATGCTTTGCCCGGCGCATTTTGATTTTGGCCGGATATTGTTTTTATTTTGATTTTATTCATTGAATTTACATGTTTGAGTTTATTGTTATTATGCGGGGAACAACTTAACCATACACCACCACCCGAAATTGCCTAGCTAGCCGAGTGGCTAGTTTTTTCCAGATACTCACAAAAGCATTTCATGAAAAATGGCATGCCGTCACTCTTGGAACATCAGCACGCGGCTTTGCGGTTGAACTCAATTTCGACCGGCGCTGCCTGAACTTGCATCGCTTGCAGGCGGAGTCACCATACGAAAACAAACTGGTGGCTAGAAAATGACCACCACCAGCCCCGCAATTCGAAGCAAAGCAAATTTTTAAACCACCAATTGGTCGAATGCCCGGCAAAATTGCTATCATTCTATAGCGGCATAATTTCGCGTTTTTTCGCAACCAAACATCATTGCCAGAAAGATTTGTGCTTTATTAGTGGTGCAGGCCAACGTTTATAACTTATTTGCCCTTGGCCCAAAAAATGCGGGCTTAAGGATTGGGGCACGGATGTCAATGCTCGCATTGACCATCAGGAGTTCGACCAGGCAAATTATTATTAGAATGAATTATTTTACGTTTTTCCCGCAAAAGGGACGGGTTCACCAAAGGAAAACCCGTCCCTGCATTATTTAGCTGTTAGCAACTTACTGAATCAAGTGCAAGCGATAGAATGCCGACTTGGGAGTCGCCCCCAAGTCGCTGAAGTTATCTACGCTAGTGACATTCCCACCCACCGGCGCGGTGATTGCTGGGAAATTGGAGATGCCAGCGGTGAAGGTGACATTGGTTGCGCGCTGCAAGGAATATTGTTTTCCGGCAATGCCAGACATCACCACCTGGGCTTGACCCGAGGTCAAACTCACCAACCCCGATCCGAAGCCAAAGTTAGCACTCGGCACCAATACCCCCACGTTGTCGAAGCCGACCGTGGAATTGGCACCCCATTCCGGAACTACCACGACGCCGGTACAATTCGCCGGTATGGTGACGGTGAAGCTATAGGTTGTCCAGGAACCTCCGTTCAGAATCCTGGAGGGAAACATATCTCCGGTGCTTCCCGAGGGGGAAAAATCAACCTTGAGGCCGCCAATGGAATTGCCGGACATGAGCATCATATCTTCGACAAATGTATAGGTCTGGCCGGCTACCAAGCCCAATGATGCCAGCGGGATCGGGGAATTGTTATTAGCCACCCAAATACCCCAACCGCCACCGACATTAGCAATGACCCCGTAGCCTGTGGGATTGCCACCGGTAGCCAGATAACTGAAGGTATTTCCGCCTCCCTGCACTTCCACCCAAGAACCCAAACCACCTGCTGGAGACTCAAAATCACCATCTGGAACCAATATTTTGGTGAAATTACCCACGGTGACATTCACTACGGCTGATGTAACGGCGTTGCCGTTGCTGTCTTTGGCCACGACTTTCAGGCCATGAGAGCCGGCGGATGCGCCAGACACCGAGTAACTGTAAGGACTGCTGGTTGCATTTCCAAGCAATACCGCCCCGTCGTAAAAGCTCACATTGGTTACCGAACCGGGGTTGACGACAGCGGTGGCGCTAATAGTAAAGTCAGGCAAAATGGCGGCGGTGTTGGTGGGACTAGCTATTGAAGCATTCAGCGGTGTGGTGACATTGCCACCCACCACATCCCCATAGCTACCACCGACGCGAACTTCATCAATGATGGCACCGTAGGCCCCTTGAATATTGATCCCGAATTTGGTGATAGAACCCACATCGAATGAGCTGTCCACAACATTGGCATCAACGCCCGGAGCACTTACGCCTGCTGGCGGATCAATCCAGAGGCTCACCGTATCATTGGCCCCAGAAGTATTAAACTCAAGCTTCAGAACCACCAGATGAACCGCAGTATTGCTAATGGGAATTGTGCTCCCCAAGGGGGTGGCACCACTCAGTGCGGTGCTACTGACCGTGCCCAAGCCAAAACTGGTTTGGCTGGCGCTGTAGCCTCCTTCAAAACCCACGAATAGGCTGCTGGAGTTATCTCCCTGAAGAAACACACCGGCAGCAGTGGCGCCAGGATTTCCGGCACCCTGCATTAAGAAGCTGACATACTTTGTGCCATCATTTAGCGGACTGCCAAATGCCAGGGAATTTTGACTGCCTGTAGCATGATGCTGATAGGCATGGCCAGTCGTAGGAAGGCCTGGGTACGTCAACCCGGCAACAATCCCAGCACTCGTCGGAAGCGTCCAGTTGCCAGTGAATCCCGTGCCGGTATTGGCGGTTCCGTCAACCAAACTGCCCGTCCCATAATTAAAGGGTTCATAGGCATTGAACGACGGTATGGGGGCATTGGTCACGAAAACTGTGACCATCGGGGACGTCGCCGAATTGCCATGGCTATCGGTCGCCACCCCCGTCAGCGCATGACTGCCAGCGGCCAGACCGATGGCGCTATAACTGAATGGTTCACTGGCTGCATTGCCAAGCCACGTGGCACCATCATAGAAGTCAACCCCGGTCACAGTGGCATGTCCGACCGAAGCATTCGCCCGGATCGTAAGATTGGAATAAACCACCTGATTATTGGTTGGGCTTGAAATGGACACAGTTAACGGCGTGACAGTGTAATAAAAATAAACGTTGTCTATGTAGAAATCACGAACCGGGTTTTCCCCGGAATTGTTTATAATCCAGCCTAATTGATTAATCTGGGTTAAATCCATTCCGGGATTATTAGCCTTAAACTGGCTCAAGGGTATATCCAAATGCACCCAGCTATTGGAGGTAATGACGCCCCCGGCTGTCGTGTAAGTAACATCTGCGGAACCACCAACCGCCGAAATTAAACGGACCGCAAAACTATCACCATTGGGAGTATAGACATCGACATGAAGTGTGTTATAGCCGCTCACATCATTCGCACTGTGCATGCCCACGCCAACAAACTGCAAGCCCTGATAGCCAAGCACGACATTGGTCGTGCCCGGGATTGTGTAATTGCCATGCCCTGTCCATTGTCCGGCCCACCATTGCTGGTAGAAGTCATCTACCAAAATATTGGTGTAAACTCCTCGGCTATTCCACAGTGAAAGCACCTGCCCCTGTGGGAGTGTGGGTGCAGCAGTCACAATGGCCGGGGTGGGCAATACCGTGATATGCACCACCGCTGAAGTGGTACTCAGACCATTGTTTGCATGGGCTGCAGCCGTCACGGCATGGCCACCAGCCAGGGCGGTCCAGGCGGAGCTAAACGGGCTACCAGCTGAGCTGCCAACCAGCGTGCCATCAATATAATAACCCACGTTCGTTACCGCTCCAGCCGTCATCACCGTAAGCGGCACACTGGCCCCCGTAAGTACCGCACTGCCGTCGCTTGGGCTGGTCAGAGCAACCGTCGGCGGCAGATTTGCCGCCGTAACGTGAACCACTGCGGAAGTGGCCGCAATGCCACCGCTGTCCCGCGCGACCGCCACTAGGGTATGAGCGCCGTTTGCCGCACTGGGCACATTGAAAATGAACGGTGCATTAGTCACATTCCCCAGCAGGGTGCTGTCCAAGTAAAAGGCAATATTGGTTACCGTGCCAGGAACCACAGAGCCCGTGGCGCTGACCACGAATCCGCCGCCGTTCACCGCCGCATTATTGGTCGGACTCGTGATGGAGACAGACACCGGCAAGGGCGGAACCATGACGCCAATATTGTCATAACCGACTGTCGAATTGGCACCCCATTCCGGTACGACCTTAAAGCCAGTGGTGCCTGCCGGAATAGTCACCGAGAAGGAATAGGTGGCCCAGTCGCCGCCATTCAAAATACTGGATGGAAACATATCTCCGGTGGAACCTGAAGGCGTAAAATCAATCTTGAGTCCGCCAACGGTGCTGCCGGAGATGAGTTTCATATCTTCGACAAATGTGTAAGTCTGGCCCGCCGTAAGGTTGAATGCAGTAAGAGAAATGACGGCATTGTTATTTCCAACCCAAAGTCCATAGGCTCCGCCGACATTAGCCATAACCCCATAACCACCCGGATTTCCGCCCGTCACTGGATAGCTATACGTGTTCCCGCCACCCTGGGCAACCGTCCAGCTGCCACTGGTACCCGCAGGGCTATCAAATCCCCCATCCGGAAACAGAGCCAGAACCGGGGTGGCAATAGTAACGTTCACCACGGCGGAGGTGACACTATTTCCACTGCCATCCTGCGCCACCGCCGTCAGCGCATGGGGCCCGTTCGCCAAACCGGTGGCGGAGAAGTTGTACGGAGCGCTGTAAACGCTCCCCAGCAGCGAACCATTGTCATAAAAATCAACGCCGGCAATCGTGCCCGGATAAATTGAAGCCGGCGCAATAATCGTAAAGTTTCCAGAGGCCAAAGTAACGCCACTGACCGGACTCGTGATCGCCACATTTAGAGGTACCGGTCGACTAACAAAATAGAAATTATCTATATAAAAATCTTTGCCGCCATCCAGCAAACCGATTTGGTGAATTTGTGTTAAATCTAAAGCCGGATTGGCTGCGGTAAACTTGCTCAAGGGAATATCCAAATGCACCCAAGTGTTGGCGACAATGGCCCCCGCATCGGTGTAAACATTAGCCTCACCACCCGCATAAGAAACCAGCTTGATACCGAAACTGCTGCCATTGGGAGCAAAAACGTCTAAATGCAAATAATTGCAGGAATGAAAATCATAGCCCGCGTTTAAATTGACCCCTCCGTAATTGACCCCTGTGTAGCCCAACACCACGCTCGATGTTGAAGGCACCGCGTAAGGCCCGGCCGTCGCCCACCCTCCCCAATATTCATAGTAATTGATGTTAGAAAGATTCACGTAGGTCCCACTGCTATTATACAAGCTTTGGACAGTCGGTGATAAATCGATCGGCGCGGATGGAACCGTGGTTGGCTGGGCCTGCCCACGCCCTGCTCCACCAAGAATGACGATTATCGTCAAGATAAGAAAAAACCATGTGTTAAGTGATTTGACCAGCACAGACTGATTCGAGCCGGACATTTTTTGTTTATTGAATGTACTCATAATTTTAACGTTATTTAATTTTACAATTTTGCTACGGGCTTAAGGTGCAACTTTACACCATACACCCTATGTGCCTAGCTAGCCGAAAGGATAGTTTTTTAGGGCCGTCCTTCCTGCGTTTTTTGAATCGAATGCGGTAAAATCTGCCATGTGGCGCTAATCGGCACGGCAAAACATTCCTGAAGCCGTTTCCACGGTAAGCATGATATTATTGCAACTGAATCCGGAAAAACTCCTGATGCGCCGTCACAGAATTGGTGCGTGGTGGGGTTGCTCCGCTGACCTTGGTCCATGGCCCGGCAATGTTGCTGGCGGATTGAAGCGTGCCCGTCGGCCAGTTCAAAACCACGCTTCCCCCCACGTATTGAGCCGCCATCTTGGCCAGTGGATTGACCTTCACAAAGGTTGTCGCCGACGGCGACGCGCAGCCGCCGATGACCGCCTGCACACTGAACAACCCGGACAGGTTTGTGGTCGCATTCGTAATGGCCGGATTTTGATTGGTGGAGGTAAATCCGCTTGGGCCGGTCCAACTGTAGGTAGCTCCTGACACCGTCGAAGCCGCCAGATTTAGGTTCATGCCCGCCCAAAGCGGCCCGTTGTTGGCGGCCGTTGGGGCCGCCGGCTGGGGAAGAATGATTTCAATGCCACTCGATTTGGGCTGGTCAGCTGTACCGGCTGTGTAGGCAACAATAATCTGTCCGCTGCCATTGGGAGTGCCGGTGAACTCGCGGATGATCGCCTTGTTCTGGCCGCCGGCCGCCGCAAAAATGTCGTAGTTCGTCAATACCTGCGTGCCATTGAGGGCCACGTTGAATTTTCGCGCATTGGCTGCGTTCCAATAATATTCGACAAAGTGTAAACGAACTTTGTACGTGGCTCCCGGCGTGAGGCCGCCAAAAGTGTAGGTAAAAGGACCGTAGCGCTCGGTTTGATAAACCGTCTGCGGAGCCGGCGCGTTCACACCACTGATGTCAATGGCGGAGGTCGTCGGTGCCGCCTGAGTACCGCCGGTAAAGTAGGCATCCGCCATGAAATGGCCGGCTGCACTCCCGCCGGAATTGACGGCCAGGGCGAAGGAGCCCAGCGCGGCGGGCTGCTCGCTGGAATTGGCACTCTCGCCAGTCGCGTTGGTGGCGGATATCACGTAGTAGTACGTGGCACAATTGGCGACGTTCGTATCCGTGTAATTATTGACCAGCGAATTCGCAACCGTGGTGTAAGGTCCGCCGCTGCTGAGCGAGCGCTTGATGTTATAACCGCTGGCACCGGAGTTCGGGGCCGACCAGCTTAAAAACACCCTGGCGTTTCCGGGGCTCACGCCCAAGCCAGTGGGTGGGCCCGGCGGGGCAGACACGTACTTATAAACGCGGACATAATCCACCAACATTTGTTGGGGCCATACGCTTGTTCCATCAGGGTTGCCAGGCCAGTTGCCGCCGACCGCGACATTGAGCAGCAGGAATTGCGGCTGCATAAAAACCCAGGTCGAACTGCCGGGCAGGCTGGCTGGCGTGGCCGCAAAAAACAAATTGGTATCAACGAACCATTGGATTTGATTGGTCGTCCATTCCACGGCAAAAATGTGGAAGCCATCGGCGAGCGCCGCCCCGCCCGGCAGCGTATAGGTTGCGCCAACCCCGCTACCGCCATTGTAATCCCCACCCGACTGCGGGCCATGAATCGTGCCGTGCGTCGTGCCTTGATCGCTGGCCTTGCCGATGTTTTCCATGATGTCAATCTCGCCGCAGGCGGGCCAGCCGACCGAATCAATGTTGGTGCCCAGCATCCAGAACGCGGGCCAGAGGCCCTGTCCTCGGGGAATCTTGATGCGCGCCTCCATACGACCATAGGTCCAGGACCATCTGCCTTTGGTCAACATCCGAGCCGAGGTATAACTGCTGCCGCCGTAGCTTTCCTGATTGGCTTCAATGACTAGTTGCCCGCCCACCACGCGGGCGTTGTTGGTGCGCGCGGTGTAATATTCCAGCTCGTTGTTTCCCCAGCCGCCGTTGCCGGTGTTGTAAACCCAGTTGGCGGGATTGGGAGAACTCCCGTCCGGCTGGTTAAATTCATCTGACCAAAGCAGTTGCCAGTCGGCATGAACAGCCAATGGCACCGCCAGCAGGGCCCAAAGGCCGGCCAGAAAATGGATTCTTTTCATCCAACGATATTTCATATTTGTGGCCGCTCGAATCATCGTCCAGACCGGGTGGCTGGGCCTTGCAGCCAGCGAACTGCCCCCAATGACCTTTGCAAACCATGCGGACATAGAAAAGGTTTGGTTTTATGGGAGAAGCGACTAATGACCCGGATGATGCGAGAAATATGCCGCTCAACTGCCAAATGGCTAGCTAGCCGAGCGGCTAGTTTTACAAGCCCTGTCCCTGCTTGAATTTCAAGGCCGCTTCTGTGCGCGAATGCACGTGCAGTTTCTCGTAAATATGCTGCAAATGGAATTTCACCGCCGCTACCGTCACCCCCAGGCGATCCGCAATGGCCTTGTTGGCATGGCCGTGCATGACCAGTTCCAGCACCTCGCGTTCCCGGCCGGAAAGGTCTTCCATCTGTTGCGCCGCCGTGGCCTGGCCGCGAAACTGGCCGATCACTTTGCGCGCGATTTCCGGCGTCATCGGCACGCCCCCTTCGTGCGCCTCCTTGATGGCGGCAATCACTTTCTCCGGCTCCGCGCGCTTCAGCAGGTACCCGCAGGCGCCGGCGCGCAAGGCCTGGAAAATCCGCTCGGAATCCTCATATACGGTGACAATGACAATGTGCACCGCCGGCATTTGCTCCTTGATTTTCGCGGTGCATTCCACGCCGGTGGAATCCGGCAACTGAATATCCATCAAGATCACGTCCGGCGCGGCCTTGGGAATTTTCTTCAACGCCTCCGCCACCGTGCCACAGGTGCAGACACATTGGAAACCGGAGGTGCGGTTGAGCAGCGTCTCAAACCCTTCGCGCACGGTTTTGTTATCTTCAACAATGGCAACTTTGATCATAAGAATTTAGCCGGTAGCGGCGCGCAAAAACGGACGGTCGTTCCCTTGTGCGGGTCGCTGGTGATTTTACATTCGCCGCCGAGCGCCTGCAATCGCTCGCTCATATTGGCCAGCCCGTCTTCGCCGGGGTGCCGCTGGCGCGGGTCGAAACCGCGGCCGTCATCGGCCAGTTCCACGATCAGGCTCCCGGCGCGTGCAGAAATCCGCAGCCACACCTGCTTGGCCGTGGCGTGGCGCACCACATTGTTCAGCGCTTCCTTGAACGCAAAAAAAAGATCCTGCCGGAATTTCGGGTCCAGCGGCAGCTCCGGCAGATCCTCCGCGATGTCCAAGCCGCACATCACTCCGGCGATGTCCAGCAACCGCTGCGCATAGGCGCCAAAATAACTGGCCAGCGAGGCGATGGTGTCATTGCGCGGATTCACCGCCCAGACAATTTCATCCAGCGACGTCACCATTTGCGCGGCGGTCTGGGTGAGTTCGCTCAGGTAGCGCCCCTTTTCCTCCGGCGACGTAGTCTGGCTTTTGGCCAGCGTGGCGAGCATGTTCACTTCGGTGAGGCGTGAGCCGAGGTCATCGTGCAGGTCGTGGGCAACGCGGGCGCGCTCTTGTTCGATCTCCCGCCGGCGTTCGGCAAGTTGCCGTTGCTGAATTTCAATTTCCAGTTCGCGGGTCCGCTCGGCCACCTGCCGCCGCAACACTGCCACCCAGCCAAAGGCCGCAAGCATGGCAAAGGTCAACCCGGCGGCCATCCACAGCATCTTTTGCAGCGTCCACCAGGGCGGAGATTCGAGCAGTGCCTCGTCGGCCGGCGAGCGTAATAGTATGCCGAAAGATTTTGCCCGCCAGTTTTCGCCGGCCTCCCACGTGCCTGGGTCAATCCGGCAGACGCCGGTCACGGCCACGCGGCTGCCATTGGCCGGCAGGCCGGTCGTGGCCACACCCTGCGGCAGTTTGAGGCTGGCCTGGAAAATAAAATTGCTGTCCTGCAGGATCAGAAACTGTTCGTTGCCGTGCTGGGTGACATCAATCAAACGGGCGGCAACCTGAATCAACCGGCAGTCATGTTTGCCTTTCAGCGCCTCGTCGGTCGTCAGGCGATCGGGGAAAATGCCGGTGCTGTTCGAGATTTTCCGGTAGATGGCGTCTTGCAACAGCGGCGTATAAATACCCTGGCTGACAAAGCCCAAGGCCTCGACGCGTTCGCCCACCTGAAGCGGCACACGTTCCTTGGTTTGAATTTCCACCCCGTGCTGCCCTTCCTGTAAAAACAGCACCACGCCCGGCTCATAATAAATCACCGTGCCGACGAGCTTGACCCGGTGGCCATAGCTTTCCTGCGGCGTGAATTGCAACAGGCTGCTGATGGGGCGCGCCACCCTGGCAAAGGGATTTTCGGACGCCGGGATTTCAATTTTGAAATCCTCCGGCCGCGGCACCATGAGCTGGATGGCAAAAAGCTGACGCTGATGATTAAAAAGTGTTGAGCAGACGCCGCGCACCCGCACCGTGCTATCGAGCAACTCTTCCGGCCGCGCCACCGGCAGCGTCTTGGCAAAGACCACCAGCCGGCCGCCACTAACCGTCATTTCAATCTGGTAATGGGGCGTTTTCTCCATTGGCCGGACCGATCGGACAATACCGGCAACTTCGACAAACTGACTGTCTTCCGTGCCGGCGGCCAGCTGCTCATACGTCACCACTTTCGCCGGCGGCAACGCCTGCCTGCCCGTGACCTGAATTTTTTCCACCGTCACCACCGGCGCATATTCACCGGGACTCCCATAGCCCGTCACCTCAACCGTCTGCCCCGGATCCAACCGGGGTGGCCCAACACCGTTGGGGAATTGCAGGTAAATGCCAGCGGTGTCGTCTTGCAGAAAACGCGAGAACAAAGTTTCGTCATAATACGTCACGACCCCGTGGAGTCGGACCGGGATTTTTTGCTGTGTCTGTTCGACCGTCAAGCCGCGCACGGCCACAATGGTCTCCAGTTCCTTCGCCTGCGTGCAAATCCCGCCTGCAGACCAAAGCAAAACCAGAACGACTAAATATTGCGGCCTAAAAATGCCGGAGTTTATCACAACAAGTGAGTGTTTAGAAAACCATGTATTAGTGCCACGGAGACCGCATTGTCAACACCCTTGTGGCACTGCAAGTCACTGAGTCCGGCAAACGCGGCAAAAAATCGAATGATTAACAAGGCTGGGATCAATCCAATACTGTGCGTACCCGGTGCCGGCCAACATGACTGGATTGTCCCAGCCATCGGACGAATTTAGCGTTCCGTTCTTTTGCGACAGGCAGTTGCAGCGGTCCTCGGTTATCCAAGCAAGTTGCCCGCTTAAGACCGGCTTGTTTTTCGTCAATGCGCCACCAACATCGCACCGCCACCCGCAAGCGTTCGACGGCAGGTAGTGACGGAGGCATCCCAGCCAGCATGGTACCGGAAATCCGGCCGCGTGGAATTTTCCCAGCGGGCGCGTATTCGAAAACTCGCCTGCATCAAATGACCAGACCGCGCTAACCTTGCCGCCATGCCCACGTCAGAATTTTGCTCTCGGTTGCAACATTGGGCCTCGCGCGGAGTTTATATGGCATGCGACTAAGCGATCCACGGACCATTATGGATTTCCCGAAATCTAATTATTGCCGGTTGTTCACCCTGGCCCTGTTCTGCCTCCTTTTTACCGGGTGTCAGTCGCATAAAGCGATTGCGCACTTGATGAACGGCTATATCGAAGTGACGCACCGTACGCCTGCCCTCACCGTAGAGCCAGCCGTGCCGCGGGTTTCCTTCGAACATCAGCTATCGGGCGATAAATCCACCCTGATCTGGCCGTCTTTGTATGGGGTTAATGAGGTCGTCCAGGGAGATTTGGCCATCTTCGTTGGTGATAAAACATATTTGGAATCTGGTGCCAAGGTGACCCATCCACGCCTGTTTTCCGTCAAGTATCCTGAATTGCCTGTGGACATCACCGACGAAGTCCTGAGGCTTTGGTCGGAGTCTGCCGGCAAGAATTTGGTGATGACCCTGAGTAAATTCAGGCTCGTCACTCCCGAAGAAACCGACGGCCGCTTGGCACTGCATCTGGATTTCTATTCGAACGATAAAAACTGGCCCGACCGAAGCGATTTACCTTTAAGCTGGAGCCAGGTATCCGAAATCATGACCGTAGTGAAACAAAGGGGGATTGTGAAAAAAGAGCTGCAATGGCACACCCTTTACCTGGACGAAAATTTCTGACGGCTGGACAGAATAAGCGCACCGGGATACCAACCAAAACTCAGCCTGTTTAACGACGCCGACATTGATAATATTTATCGGGTAAAATGGGTCCGAACCGTTGGATATTTCTCCAGACCGCAAATTAATCTCAATAAATTCGCAATTTTTTGCTTGGCGAACGGTTTTCGACCAGTTCTAATGCGGTTACGGCAAACAACCGCCGCAATAAACACTCAAAACATTATGGCAAAAGCATTAACCAAATCACAAATCGCAGCAGAAATCGCTGAGAAGAATAGCATCACCAAAAAACAGGCCGTCGAAATCCTGGAACAAATCGCCGCGTTGGCCTACAAGCACGCCAAAGATTCGTTCACCATTCCCGGCCTCGGCAAATTGGTGCTCGTCAATCGGAAAGCCCGCGTTGGCCGCAATCCGGCCACTGGCGAAACCATTCAGATCAAGGCCAAGAAGGTCGTGAAGTTCCGCGTGGCCAAGGCCGCCAAAGACGCCATCCTTGGCGTCAAGAAGTAATCATACCGTTCAGTTTTCCAGGCACTCCGATTCGTCGGCGTGCCTTTTTTATTGGCTACGCTGTGCGAGACATGTCAAACCATTCAGAAACCGGACCAGCGAATCCTGCCCCTGAACCCGGGTGCCGCCGCCGCAAGAAGGCACCAACTACTGATTCTGCATAAATGTCGGGGGTTTTTCAGCAGGGTTTTGGCGGGGGGAATCATTCGCTGGCAGCCTGCCAGCAATAACTTCTATTGGGGATCAGGATTGCGAGTTTCGGAA
Organism: uncultured Verrucomicrobia subdivision 3 bacterium; assembly: GCA_903888765.1. GTDB lineage: Bacteria > Verrucomicrobiota > Verrucomicrobiia > Limisphaerales > UBA11358 > UBA11358. The sequence continues at coordinate 62,345 of CAISVF010000039.1, forward strand.
AAGTTATCTTCGCTGTTGGACAGTAAGCCGAGCCGGGGCAAGGCGGCGGCTTGACCCGGTGCACGGCTTGGGCCGCTGGTTTAGCTGGCCGTCGGCACTCCGGCCGCGGCCGCGCGTGGCGCGAGTTCCCAAACCAGGCGGCGGAGCCACCGCTTGATGTTGCAGGCCGCGCCAGCGAAGTAGTTTTGCAGCCGGACTTTGGCCAGTCCACGGTAACGAGCCCGCCGCAAGCCATGCGCACGCACCAATTCGCTCTGCGTCCCTTCGATGGCGTTGCGATGCTTCATGCGAGCTTTGAACTCGTCGGTCTTTTGCGCTTGCCGGCGTTGCTGTAAAACGGTGTGGTATTCGCCGACC
>CAISVF010000040.1 GCA_903888765.1 uncultured Verrucomicrobia subdivision 3 bacterium
AGACACCAGCGACGCGGCCTTGGCGCGCTGGAAGTCTTTGCAGACGGCCACCAATCTTCTGCCACACCGGGAAAAATTGTCGCCGTGATGTTTCCAATTTTAGGGAAAGCGCCACCCGGCAGCCGATACCTGATTTTTTCGCTGCCAGACCTGGACGCCGCCAGCAACACCAGCTCCATCGTGTCCACTCAATGCTCAAGCCATCGACGCGCTGTCCCCATTCGCTCTCGCGGTGGCGATCAAAATCCTCCTCTGTGGAAACATGTTCGTCCTCAGCGGTGCTCAAGGGCACGCTCACCCCCATTCTCAGCATCCTCCCGTCCACGCCGGTCACCAAAACAAGGCGCCGGGCAAAGGATTCCGTCACCTGATTCCGCCCCGCCTCCCAGTTCCCCACCGCGTCCTTCGACACCCCGATCATTACCGCAAATTCCGCCTGCGTTTGGCTGATGATTTTCCGTAGCTCCCGGATGGCTTGGTTGGGTGGTTTAATCATGACTATCGTAGCAAACAGCAAAACTACGATAAAAACACTTGCCAAGCCAGCTGTTCTGTTGTAAAAGCATGAGACATCATATATTATACAACAATGTGAGAAAGGTGAACCGATGAATGCTTCAAATACTGTTCCGGTCCCGTCCGGTGAAAATAGCGCAAGCGTTCCGCCGCAGTGTGCGGGGGCCCTGCCAAATCCCGTCTTCTCCCCGGTCCAGGGCGAATCCGGCCGCGCCTTCTCCGCCTTCTGCGCCTATTTTGAGCTCGGCCCGCGCCGTCGCCTGGCGGCTGCCGCCCGAAAAGTCGGTGCCTCCCAGCGCTCCGTCAAACGCTGGGCCAGCGACTTCGACTGGCGCGGTCGCATTCAATCCCACGACGCCCGCTCCGCCGAACAATCCACCCAGGCCGAAAGCTCCCTGCATCGCGCCGATCTCCTCGATGCCGCCGCCCGCGCCAGGGCCTTTCGCGACCGCCAATTCGCCCTCGCCGAATCCATCCTCGACGTCGCCGAACGCTATGTCCAACGCATGGATGAGGACAATCTGGACAAGCTCAGCTTCGCCGACGCCTGCAAGGCTTTTGCCCTTGCCTCCCAGCTCGGCAAATCTTTCCGCGAAACCGACGCGCCTGCCGACCAGGATCACAGCCTGCGTGATCAACTTGCCGCTCTGCTCGATCAGGCCTGCGGTGAAACCCAGGCTCCCAAAAACGCCGTCGCCTCCAATTATAACTGACCCGGCCATGCCATGAATCTCTCCACTCCACAACCACCGGCAGCCCTCCGGCATCTCGGCGTGTCACCTTTTGTGCAATTTTGGCATTTTCAAAACAGGGTGACAAAAAAGGCCAAAAGGTGCCAAAAAGTGACATCCGCATTCTCATCCCTCAATTTTCTTCCCGTCCCCGGTTGGAGGAGAATCTCGCGAGCCGTCAGTCGGCAAGGCATCCAGCTTTATGGTCTGTGCTTTTCGGATCTCTAACCGCATAATCTCATGAATTCTAAACCTGCCATCGCGTCGTCCAAGGCTCTCTCTGCCGCGTCCCAAGCCAATCTAAATCGCCACCAAGGGAAAGCCAACGTGCTCTTTTGCGACGGCCACGTCGAATCGCCGACGCTGAAATTTCTGTATGCCGACACCAGCGACGAAGCATTGAGTCGTTGGAACCGCGACCATCTGCCGCCCCGTGAAAAATTGTCGCCTTGAAGACAAGTCGCCCGCGCGATAACGTGATTCTCA
>CAISVF010000041.1 GCA_903888765.1 uncultured Verrucomicrobia subdivision 3 bacterium
TGTCCTCCAATTTTTCGTTCACTTGCAGTTCCTTTGCCGACACCATGGGCACGCTCGCCGAAGCGACCCAGCAACGGACCATGGGCATCATCCGCACCACGCCGACGAACGGTTTTTACGTGGATTTTTTTCGCTCGGTTTCCACGGTCAGCAACCGCGTCGCCACCACGTTGAACGGCAACGTGACCGATCAATTTCATGATTACATCTATCGCAACGTCGGTTCCTCTGGAGCCATGACCCTGAAAACCAACGGCGTCACGCTCGGATTGTTCAGCCAGCCGAACCGTTTTCAGAACGACGTGGGTGATATTTACAATCAGCCCGGCTGGGAGTACTTCACGAATCAGGGCGTTTCGTATCCGCAAAACCAGTTGACCCGGGTGCATTTCGCCGCTGATCCGGGCGATGGCAATATTCGCGACACGGAAATGTGGGTGGCTGCGGTCACCAACCGCGAATTCGCCAAAGTGGATTCACCGCCGTTTTCCGAATGGGTGGGGTCCTCCACCGCGCCCGGACCTACGGTGGTCATCCGTCAGATTGGCGAAGCGTGGAACAATCCGTTTGCGGTGGTCTATGAACCCTACTTCGTCTCGGCCGGCTCTACCGTCACCAACGTCACCACGCTGTTGCGGAGCAACATTGTGGTCGGCTTGAAGATTGAAAGCGTCGTGGCCGGCAAATACACGGTGCATTACGTCTTTTCCAATCCGAATGCGGCGGATACCTACACTAACGCTGCCATCGGGCTAACTTTCAAGGGCCGATTTGGCGTGGTGGCAGACAACGGTGATGGCTCAACCGTGTTGTATTTGGGGCAGGGATCCTCTTTGGCGTATCAGGGCTACTCTGTGACGTCCGTCGGCGGAACGAACACGCAGGCGGAAGTGCGGTTCGTGCCCGGTCAGCCACCGCAGGTCACCGCCAACGCCCCCGTTGTCACGGCCACCGCCGGCCCCGTCGTCAAGGCCAACAATGCGGACAATCTCGTTCTCGGCAGCAGTTGGGTGGGCGGCCTTGTGCCTTCCGCAGCGGACATTGCCAAGTGGGATAACACAGTCAGGTCCTCCAACATCGTCTCGTTGGGGACTGATACCGCTTGGGCGGGGATCAATATCTCAAACCCCGTCGGAACGGTGACCATCAACGCGGGCAATACGCTGACGTTGGGCGGGGCGGCGACGGACATTGACCTGAGCGCCGCCACGGCGGACCTGACCTTGAATTGTGCCCTGGCGCTGGGAGCGGACAATATCTGGGATGTGGCGACGGGGCGGACTTTGAGTGTGGGTGGGATTGTTTCCGGAGCCAAAAGTCTCACCAAGCAGGGAGCTGGCAGGGCAACCCTTTCCGGCGTGAATATCTACACTGGCACGACCACCGTGAGTGGCGGCACGCTGAAACTCGGTGCCAACGACGTCATTCCCGACGGCAGTGGCAAGGGCGATGTCACTCTTACTGGCACGCTCGACCTCAATGGTTTCTCTGACACCATTAACGGCTTGACCGGCGCCGGCACGGTGGATAACACCGCTGCGGGCACAACCTCCACCCTGACGGTAGGTGGCAACAACGTTAGCTCCACCTTTAGCGGTGTTATTCAGAATAGCGGTTCGTCGAGCACGAACAACCTCGTCAAGACGGGCAGCGGCACGCTGACCCTGTCTGGCGCCAACACCCTCACCGGCACCGTGGCCGTCAACGGCGGCACCTTGTCCTTGGGAAAGGTGGATGCTCTGGCCGCCGTCAGTGGAATCACGCTGACCGGCGGCACCACGCTGACGACCATTCTTACTCCGGTAACCCTCAACGCGCCGATCACTCTGGGCGCAGTCAACACCACCTCCACGGTTTCCTTTAGCACGAATGCGACGGGCAATGGCACATACGCGCTCAACGGTTTGATCAGCGGTGCGGGTAATCTGACCTTTACCACCCCCAGCGGTAGCGCCGGGGTCTCAGTGCAAACCGTTTCACTCGGTTCGGCCAACACCTACGGCGGCAATACCCTGATCACGGCTGGAAATACGCCCAGCCAACTGACCGTTCAGAACGCAGTTGCCAATGCTCTGCCGGTGACCACGGTGCTCACTTTGAATGGCGGCGACGGCCAGGGCAGTGGCCGGACCGTGTCGTATGAACTGAACGGATTTGACCAGACCCTCTCCGGTCTGACCAATATTCAAACGGCAGCGCAAGTAGCGAGAAATCAACGGGTGAACAATAGCGGCGCTCTCGCCACGCTGACGGTGAGCAACAGCACCGACTACACCTACGGGATTCCGGGACTGACCAACACATTTAGTGGAAACCTGATTAGACCCACCGCTTTGATTACCGGGGCGATTGCGCTGACTAAACAAGGCGCGGGCAAGCAGACCCTGATCAGTGAGAACACCTATACCGGCGACACCACGATCAGAAACGGCACGCTGGCACTGGGCAGGCTCGTAACCGCGAGTGGAACTAGTATCGGAACCATCAACAGTAGCCCGAACATCATCGTGGGCACGGAAGCGGGCAGCCCGGCGGTTCTGGATGTCACCGCTGTGGGCGTCACCATCGGCGCGGCCCAGACGCTGAAAGGCCACGGAACAGTCAACGGCTCCTTGACGGTCAACGGCACGCTGTCGCCGGGTGCGTCTGGCATCGGCACGCTGACGCTTAACAGCAATCTCGTGCTGAATATCGGCTCCACCAATGCTTTTGAGGTGAATGGCACCACTTCGGCCCACGACCAGATCGTTTTGGGCGGCACCGTGACCTACGGCGGTGTGCTGAAGATTGTGGCGTTCGGCAGTTTCACCAATGGCCAGACCTTCACACTTTTCAGCGGCGCGGGCGCAACGGGTCCGAGCAACTTCGGCAACATCATCGTCAGCCCAGCGGTGAGCGGCACGAGTTTCAAATTCACCAACGGCGTCTTGACTGCGGCCGTGGGCTCCGTTGGCCCGAGCAGGCCGGCGACTCTGACCAATAGCTACAGCAGTGGCGCGCTCAGTCTTTCCTGGCCCGCCGGCCAAGGGTGGCGGCTCCAGCAGCAGACGAATGGCTTAGCCGTGGGGTTGTTCACGAACTGGACGTATGTCACGGAAGGAACCATTTCGAGTACGAACATCACGATTGATGCGACCATGCCGACGGTGTTCTATCGGTTGATGTGGCCGTAATAAACCGGCCCAGCCGGAGAAATATTTACGGTTCTAGTTGTATTGACTCTAAAACTTAGCGAGAGAACGAGCAGTTCAGGTTGGCTGGTTCAGCGCGCCGTGAGATTTACATCGCCACATCTTAATAATCTGTTTTTGCACGACTATTTCCACAGAAACTTGATTTGCTGGTCTGCTGCAGTTTGCATGTCGGGCGCTGATGGCGGGAACCGCTGCGGCTTGTGGTCGCTCAAGCGGGTGGCACGAGCGTCGGTAACTGGGCAGCACGGTCTCAGCTGTCTGCTCCTAAAACCGAGGCTCGGCTCTGCCTGCAGGTGCAAACGAAGTCTTCCTTGACGTTTCAGGTCGGTGGGTTGCCGACGAAGATGTCTACGGCACGGTAAGTATTGAGGCAAAATCATTGTCAAATTTGAAAGTATGAAAAGCAAAATCAACAACTTGACCGGGCAAGTGTTTTGCCTTGCCGGCTTGAGTCTGCTGCTGCTTGGTTCCATTCGGCTCCACGCCGCTGAATTCAAGCTCGCAAGCATTTTCAGCGACCACGCGATTTTTCAACGCGGTGCCGTCGTGCCCATCTGGGGTTGGGCCGAGGCCGGCACCATGGTCAGGGCGCAATTCGCCGGCCAGACCAAGACCGCAACGGCGGACGCCAAAGGAAAATGGCTCGTGAAACTGGATGCGCTGCCGGCCTGCGCCGAGCCGCGCACATTGACTGTGACTTCCGATACGACGACAAATACCATAGTGCGCCGCGACATTCTCGTGGGCGAAGTGTGGCTGGGATCAGGTCAATCCAACATGGAATTACCGGTGCGCCGGGCCACAAATTACGCGCAAGAACAAGCGTCAGCAAATCTGCCGAAGGTGCGGATGTATACGGAAGAACTCCTCGCGACAAATACGCCGCAAGCCGACGGCAAAGGCCAATGGCTGGTTTGCACGCCGGACTCCGTTGGCGGGTTTTCGGCCACGCTTTTCTTCTTCGGTCGCGAGCTTTACCAAAAACTGGGTGTGCCCGTGGGGTTGATCAACTCATCGGTGGGCGGAACCCCGATTGAAAGGTGGATTGCTCCCGAGGCTCAATCGGCGACGAAAGCATTGGATGCGTTTTGTTCGACCGCGACGGCCTCCAAGGCGGAACTCGGCGGGCTGTTCCATGGCATGATTGCGCCGCTGATTCCTTACGCCATTTGTGGAACGATTTGGTATCAAGGTGAGACCTCTGCTTATCCCAGAAGAGCGCCGTTTTACCAGTTTCAACTGCCCTTGCTTGTGAAAGATTGGCGGGCGCGATGGGGCTATGACTTTCCCTTCGCGTGGGTGCAGTTGCCCGGCTACGACGACCCGCGCCGTAATTTGCCGCTGGTGCGCGAGGCAATGTTAAAAACACTATCATTGCCCTATACCGGCATGGCCATCACCATTGATATCGGGTCACGAACCAACATTCATCCCACCAACAAACAGGATGTTGGTCACCGGTTGGCGCAGTGGGCGCTGGGAAAGGTTTATGGGCTGGAAGTGCCGTCAACCTCCGGTCCGCTTCCGGCCGCGCATGAAATCCGTGGCGCTGAAGCTGTGTTAAATTTCTCACACACGGAAGGCGGCTTGGTTGCGAAGGGCGGCGCATTGACGGGCTTTGTGATTGCCGGGGCGGACCACCTATGGAAGCCGGCACAAGCCCGCATCGAAGGCGACACGGTTGTCGTTTCGAGTCCGGAGGTGAAAACCCCCGTGGCCGTCCGCTACGCATGGGAAAACTATCCGGCCTGCAATCTCTACAATGGTGCTGGCCTGCCCGCATCACCCTTCCGCACGGATGACTGGAAGCCAGACCTTAAAAATGCCGGTTTTATTTCCGCCAACGATTCCAGGCCAGTGACGGTCATCGTGTCTGACAATCCCGGCGGAAAGGATCTGCCACAGAATTTTTTGGGCTTGAGTTACGAGATGTCCATGCTGCTGCCTAAGAATGGGCACTATTATTTTAACGCCAGCGACACTGCCTTGGTCAACACATTCAAAACGCTCGGGATCAAAAGCCTGCGCGTCGGAGCTAACGCCGTAGATGACGAACGGATCGCGGTTCCGCAGGAGAAAGATATTGATGCCTTGTTCGGCTTCACTCGGGCAGCCGGGGTAAAGGTGATTTATTCCTTCCGCCTGCAAAACGGGAATCCCGCCGAGTCGGCTCGATTGGCCAGTTACATTCAGTCGCACTACGCAAACCTGCTCGATTGTTATACGATTGGCAACGAGCCGGATCTATTCAAGCCCAAGCTGAACTACGAGGAATATCTGGCGTTATGGAAACCCCACTACGAAGCCATTCTTAAGGCCGTGCCCGACGCCAAGTTTGGCGGCCCCTCGGTCAATGGCAACATACCGGGAAAGTTTGCGCTGAATATGGCGAGAGATTTTTATGCCGATGGACACATGGCGTGGATCAGTGAACATCACTATTTTCTTGGAAACGGACGGATGGGAGAAACCAATGCTCCGTTGACCCGGGCGCGTTTTCTTAACGTCACAAACCATTCAACCTATGCGATGCGCTATGAGAGAATGGCCGCAGTGTTGGCTTCGAACGGAGTGCCATGCCGTCTGGATGAGCTTAACAATTGTTTTCATGGAGGATCCAAAGATGCGAGTGATACCTACGCCGCAACCTTATGGGCACTGGATTGCACTCATTGGTGGGCCACCCGTCAACTACTGGGCATGAATTATCACACGGGTGAAAGAGTGGGGCGGGACGCCGGCTTTGGAGCCCCTAATTACGCAGCTTTTCTTCGCCAGGACAATGGCTCCGGATATACTATGTGTCCCCCCGCTTACGCCTATTCAGCTTTCGCCCAAGGGGCACGAGGCCGTCCGCTTCAGCTCAAAATCGAACCGTCGTCCCCATCCAATATTTCCGCTTATGCCTACCAGGACAAGCATGGTTCCTTTTATCTGACGCTCATCAACCTGACTTTCGGAGATGACGCCCGCCCAGCTGACGTTTCGCTTCGCTTGCCGGGCAAAAACATTCGAGGTGAGTGGCAAAGACTGGATCTTGCGCAGAGGTATGCAAACGTTGCCGCCAAAACTGAGATCACGCTAGGCGAGGCGGTCATTGATCCGCAGGGGAAATGGAAGCCAAAGTGGATCAACGTTGAGGGGGGCGACCCCAACAATCTATCGGCGCACATACCCCCGGCCTCGGCGGCGATTCTGCATTTTATTCCTGCCGGGCGATTGGCGGAAGATGCCATATCTAAAACAGCCAAGGCTCGTAATTAGTTTCCGTCCGGAAATGCGTGAATTTAACCGCCAAAAGCGGAGTACTTTTTAATTCCCCATCGCCACATAAGGCGCGCGAAAACATAAGCCGCCACCACCCAAAGGCTTTGCAGGAGCAATCCATGCCACAAACTGGAGCCGCTTGCTTTTCCGAGATAAACGCTGATGGGAAAATAAAGTTGATATGGAAAAGGCGTCAGAAACAGAATATCTTTTAGTATTGGCGGCAGCAGGTCCAATGGAAAAAGATGGCCGCTGGCCAGATATTCAAAGGCAAACAGAATGAAAATGAACGTGGAGATTTCCAGCAGCCAGAAAGCCAGCATCGCCATGCCATACGAAATGAAAAATTGCAGCAAGGCCGTTAATACCAGGGAAAGCGGGAAAACCAAACCAGCCTGCCAACTGGCCGGCGGCTGCACATAATCGCGAAAGCAAAAAATGAAAATCACCAAAGGCAAGCCTGCCACAAGGATAAAGGCGATGCGCCCGGAAAAAAACAACGCGAGCCGGTACCAGAGATAATCCACCGGTTTGAGGAGAAATTGACTGATGTTTCCCTCGCGAATGTCTGCCGCAATTTGCCAGTCGTCTTCATTGACCGCCGTGAACACGTCCACCACTGCCACCATTAAATAATAAAATATCATTTGCGCGGCGCTGAAGCCCGACGCATCTCCTGCCGCGCCGTTTTGGGCATAAATCGTCCGCCACAATGACAGCATGGCAAATAGCGGTATGAAGCTGAATAGCGTCCGGGTCAGGAAGTTAAACCGATACGCCAGATTGTTCTGCAATCCGATATTGACTACATGGAGATATTTTTTCATGCATGACGGAAGGGATCGCGCAGCCCATTAAAAAATGGTGCCCCGGTACGGACTTGAACCGTAAACCAATTGATTAAGAGTCAACTGCTCTACCATTGAGCTACCGAGGCAATCCTTTTTACGCCCGCGCCTCAGATCATCCTTGACGCGAACAAGGACATTAATCTTGGCAGAGTATTCATCCGAGACAAGTTTTTTCGGTGCTTTTGCCAAAGATCTAAAGTCTTATATCTTGACCCAAATATAAAGATTTCCAACCCATGCTGATAGATACCTTATTACGGTTGCTTGGCCCATTCCCGCACGCGCTTCATGGTTTCATCACGCTTTTCTTGTGGAAAATAAACCGGTGTCATCCGATGTTCCCAGCCCAGCAGGATGGCAGCAGGATGGCAATCGTTTCTGCGGTCCGGTCACAAATCCGCCATTCCGAACCCAGCCGCAAAGGCGGCGAATAAACAATCGGCGTCATGTCGTCTAGCAGGGGAATCAGCTCGCGAACTCGGTTGGTGGCTAAAATGTTGCACAGGGTGACCAGCGCTTTTTCCCGCAGGTAGCTGTCCACCCGCTTGTCCGTGGCTTTGGCCAACAGTTCAGCCTTCAGTCGGTCGGGTGCCAGCTTGCCCAGTGCTGCTGTGGCCACAGCCTCATAATCCGAGCCGGTCATCTTGAACAACTCATCCGTCGCCGGGGAGTATCGCAGATCGCCCAGGGCTTCAATCAGCGCGTAGGCCAGATCATAATTACGAATCGGCAAATCGAACGGCCTGGGTGGCAATCGCATGGCCGCCTGTTTTCGGACGTTCGCTGTGACTTCGGCGTTCACATACAAGCGAATTCCCATGCGATCGGGATCAAGAACCTGCACCGCATGGTTTTCCTCGCCTCGAAACTCTTGCTGAATCTCAAAAGCTTGGCTCGCCAACTGTTCGATTGGCGTGTTGTTGGACTTGAGCGTCGTTTTCAATTTCTCGAAAAGGATGGGAGCGGCATTGGCGGCTCCGAGTCGTGCGAGCGAATAGGCCGCCACGGCACCGACAAATTGATTCGTATCATTCACCGCCGCCAGCAGGTCTGTCTGACTTTGCGCGTTGTTCCCACCCACGGTCCCCAAGGCCAATACCGACTGCCAGCGAACCCCGGCCACTGGGTCCTGAACTGCCTGCAACAGCAGCTTGCGGGTCGCCTCGGTCTGCTGGGGTAGATGGCTCAGGATGGCACAATAGAGCCGTCGTGTGCGGGGCGATTGCCGCGTAAATCCGGAAGTGAACAACGTCGTATCCAGCGCCGTGGGCTGCTCAATGAAGATGCGGGCCACTGCTTTGGCCAGTATGTTGTCCGGCGAAGCCAGCAGTTCCACGAGTTGTTTCTGGCGCGATTGCCACGGCAACCGGCCGATGATCTCAGCTATGCCGTCCACCACATCGCCTTGCTCGTCGCCCTTGGCGTGCGTCAGCACCTCGAACAAGACCGGCATATCCTTTTCCGTCGCGCGTGAGCCGATTTGCCAGAGGATGTCCTGCGTATCGCCGTAATTCGCATCCTCCTTTTCCTTTTGGGACTGTAGGCGCTTGAGCAATGGGCCGACGCTGGCTTCCGCGTAGAAGCTGCGCGTGAATCGCGGGGGCGGTGGTGTCTGGGCCTTGAAAACCATTTCCCGCCAGGAGTCGTCATCCAGCAGTGGTGCACTCGGGTGGACAAACTCCCGATACGTCAGCACGGCTCCGCGATATAACTGTAATGTTTTGCCCTGCGGAACAATCACATAGAGCGCCTGTGGCCGGGCCAGGCCGGCATACAGCAGGGAACTCGTTACCGGGCTGGAGAAAACGCGCGTCACCATCGGAAAATCATCACGCGGGACTTCGTAGGAATTGCAGTAATAAAAACTAAAGCCGGCGAGCGTGACGCCGTAGTTCTCAATCCATTTGCCATCGTCTTCCGTCAAGGCTTCGCCGGTCAAAGACTCCGTGGCGAGGGCGGCGAGCCGGTCGCAAACCGGCGCATAATCGTTCAGCATCCGGGAGATGTTCTGTCGGCAATCGTAAAAGGACCGCAGTAATTTAAGATCGTCCTCATTGGTGGATCCGTTCGCGGCGCAACTTTGCGCCAGTGCCGTCAAATTCTTCTGAACCTGTTTATATGCGTCCCGCGAGCGATCTTTTTCCAATTCGGCCCGGTGCTGCTCGTAATAACGATTTTGAAATTGATTGAGTTGTTCCAGTTTCCCGGAGTTCTTCTCATATTCTCTTTCATCCCGAGCCGTCGTTATCTTATCCGACAGATCAAGCAACGACAATAATTCGGCGGCGACGGCCTTGATTTCAAAGCTTTGGCCAAATCCACTTTTATCAAAAGCAACTGCGGTCTGGCGCGTCAGCTTTGCCAGACCGGAAAAGAATTCGGGATACGGTGCCACCATGCCTCGCGGCGGTGAAATCATGCCCATGACCATCACGGTCATTTTTTTGTGCAACGCCCAGGTGTGCCGCTGTTCCGCCCAAGCCCCCAACTGCGTCCAGAGCTGCAAATCCGACCACGCCTCGGTTCGCAAAGGCGCCGGCACGGTGACGGGCAATGGCTTTTGGAGCGTTGCCAGCAATCGCATCGCTTCGCCATGAAGTGAATCCGGCAGTGGTCCGCAATCCGCATGGATGATTTGGTCGCTGACGCTTTTTCCAAATTCGGTTTGCACCGCCCGCACGGCCGCCGGCGAGCGCAGCACCGGCGACGCGGCCAGAAAATCCAGCCCGGACGGAGTCTCGCGGCCGTGAATCTTTGGATCCACCGTGTTATGAAAACAGGCCGCATCCGGCAGGCGGCGCGGCGGCAGCAAACGAAAGCCGCGAGTCTGCTTGGCAAATTCGACGTATTGCGCCGGCGTCATCAACTGATCACTCACTTGCGGTAACGGCAATTGAGCGGCCAACTGTTTTTGGATTTCGGCCAGTTGCGCATCGGTTGGCGAAACCTGTGGTAGCTGTTTGCCGAGCACGGAGGTTGCCGCGGCGGCGTATTCCCGTATGGTGCCATCTTCGGCGGGGGCCAGAAACGCGTCGTATGGTTCTGACAATTGCCGCCACGAGGCCAGCAAATCGGCATCGCCATTCACGAGCGCCGCCAGGGCGAGGGCAGCTTTGATTTCACTCGGATTGGCCAGGCGGAATAGCACGCTGGCATACCATTGCCGGGCTGCGAAGTAATTGCTCAGTTCGGGGGATTGGCTGTAAAAACTTTGGGCGCGAAACTGGGCCGGAGACAATTCGAAACCGATGGGCACCACCACCGGCGTCGAACCCGTCCGCAATCCATCCACGATCCGCTTCACTTCCGGCGATAGCGATTGCCGGAACAGTTCGTCCTGCATCGCCAGCCCGACGGCGGCGAACAGCCTCAAATCGCCGTCGCTATTGGTGGAATCGCTAGCCAGTGTCAGCAGACGACGGGAAAAAGTGAGCAGTCTTTTGCTTTGCATCTCCTCCATGGTCTTCACGCCTTCTTCCAGCAGCACATGGTAAGTATGCCAGGCGGAATCGGTGGTGATGAAGACTGGCAGGGAGTCGCCCATCGGTTTTTTGTCGGAAGGCTCTTCCGTCTGCGGACTCTTGATGTAGGGCTCGAATATCTGTTTGAAGCCAGGATCGGAAACCACAAAGCCATTTTTGCCGAGGAGTTCCCTGGCTGCCGGCGAACCATTGAAAGCTTCGATGCCATTGACGGCGTGAAGATCGTAGGCTCTGCCACAAACCACAATCGGATGGAGCCAGAGACCAACGCCAGTCAACAAAGACAGTGGCCATCGGCATCGCCTCGTCCCTATCTTGTTACAGTGAGAATAGAGTTTCATAGCTTGAAATGAGTTGTCGTGTCAGCCAGATCCCGACCGTTCAATAATTTTGCACATGATTAACAAAATCGGGGACGGCGTTTGCGCCGTAGCATCCACCACACACAAATCACCTCCACCAGCAACGCTCCGCATATAAGGAATGTGTTCTCCACGACCACGGACTTCTCAGGCATCTCGATCGGGTTGGCCCACGCTGGCATGGCCAACAGCAGCCTCAGCACAAGACCTATAAAACCGTATTCCCAATCAGCGCCAGTAAGCTTTGTTTTCATTTGATGCCTGCTTTGGCGGCTGCGGGGGGGCAATTAATTTAATGGCTTTTATGGCTGCGGTGCGAACATTTGCCTTGGGGCCGGATAAGAGCCCCACGAGAAAGGGGACGGCTTGATTGAGCTGTTCTGGGTATTTGGCATCCAGGTCTCCCACCAAGTCATTTATGGCTTCACCGCGCGGTCAGGAAATTGATTGTTCAGTCCCTTGATAAAAGTCTGCAATCACCGGCAGAAATCAGCCGATCAATGATGCAATCGCCGTATGGGTTTTCTCCGGCGTCTCATGCAGTATTGCCTGCCAGCCGCGCGCCGCACCAGCGACCATGTTTTCCTCCCGGTCATCCAAATAAATTAAATCCGCTCCACTCCGGCCACACAGGTTTTCCATCGCTTCATAGATAACCGGCTGGGGTTTCATTCCGCCCACCTCATAGGAAAAAATATAACCGTCAAAATTTGAGAAAAAGGGGAAGTTTCTGCGAACGTGCTCAATGGCAAGATCGTTGGTATTGGAAAAGATATAAGTCTTAAATCCGTTCTGCCGCAAGTTTGCCTGCAGTGATGTCATGGCTGGCATCTCGGTGAAGATGTCGGCAAAAAAGCCGCCGAATTCCGCAAGGCTGCCTCGAAAACCGATGGCGTCACGTATGGATTCATAAAACTGTAGGCGGGAAAGCTGGCCACTTTCATATTGTACGAGCAGGGGAGAAGTGCTTAGGAAGGTATGCAAGTCTGACGGAGGGCGATTGCTACGCTGAGCAATTTTGCGGGCTGCAATGGTATAATCAAAGTCCACCAGAACTTTGCCGAGGTCAAAGATAAAGACGGGTTTCATGCAATTTAGAATGGAGGAGTTCAAATTAAAATCAGGCTTGGGCAGGTGTACGCTTTTTATTTGAAATAAGTTAATACATTTTCAAAGCATTTCTCTTCGGCCTTCGAGGGCCCGGTTGAGCGTGAGTTCGTCGGCAAACTCCAGGCCGCTGCCGGCGGGAAGGCCGAAACCAATGCGGGAGATTTTTAAGCCGCTGCGGTTTAGCCGCTTCGCGAGGTAATTACTGGTCGCATCACCCTCCACGTCCGTGCCAAGAGCGATGATGATTTCTTGCACCGGCTCAGCCGTGAGCCGGGTTTCCAAGAGAGCAATCCGGAGGTCATCCGGTTCCACGCCGTCGAGCGGAGAAATTTTGCCGCCGAGGACATGGAATTTTCCACGGAAGGATCCGGACTTCTCAATGCTCAGAATATCCACCGCTTTTTCTACGACACAAATCACCGTGGCATCACGCCGGGTGTCTTGGCAGTTTGCGCAAGGGGAGTGTTGGGTAAGGGCACCGCAAACGTCACAAAAGTGAATGCGCTCGCGTGCCGTCAAAATCACTTCGGCCAGATGCTGCACCTGAGGTCGCTCGGTTTGCACCAAATGCAAGGCAATGCGTTCAGCCGAACGAGGTCCAACCCCGGGCAGTTTGGCCAGCGCAGCGGTAAGGTTTACAATGGGTTCTGGCAGTGGCATGAAGGAGCATGATTCTCATCTTTGAATATCCAAATATGAGAATGAAAAATTCGGGAACAACTTAAATCACATGATGCCGGGGAGGCTGAAGCCGGCGGTGGCTTTTCCCATCTCCGCATTGGAGATTTCTTTGGCTTGGGCTAGGGCCTGGTTCGTGGCGGATAGAATCATGTCCTCCACAATCGGCGCATCTGATGGATTCAACGCCTGGGGATCAATCTTCACCGAAGCGATGGTTCCATCGCATTTCGCGGTGACTTTTACTGCGCCGCCACCGCTGGTCGCTTCCACTGTGCGAGCGGCAAGTTGCGCCTGAATCTGTTCCATTTGCTGCTGCATTTTTGCAGCCTGTTTCATGAGTTTTCCGATGCTGGACATATAAATTGGAGGAGAGATTTTAGCTTTGGGAGTTGCTCGAAATTAGGAGCGTACTTCCACAATCGTGCCTTTAAAAACTTCCAGGGCTTTTTGAATGAGCGGGTCATTTTTGAACTCATCTTTGTTGAACGCCACCGGCGCGGCTTTCTTTTCCGCTGGGATCGTTGGTTTGAATTCCGCAGTTTTGGGTTCTGTGGCAGGTGGGATTGTGGGTTTGGTGGTGGATAGTGCGGGAGGGGCAGGCTGAATCAGGGGCTGGCGTTGCCAGTCCGAGGGGGCCTCGGCTTTGATGAATTTAATCATCGCATTCGGGTGTCCCAGTTCTGCCAATTTGGTTGAAAGCATGGTGTGGTTCCGCGAGTTGTCCACCAGACCAAGATGATCGGCAAATTCGGGATCAAAACCGATGATTAAGACATTCTTCTCGAATGAAACCGGATGCGCGTTTAGTAAATAGCTGCGCGTGAAGGTGCTGACTCGGCCCACTGCTTCCACCAACAAAGTCCATAGCTCTGCCAGATTGGCGGACTTCGGAGAAGCGGCGGCGACTGGTGGTGCCGATGTCAACGGGGTGACTGGTTTTGGCGGTGGGGTGGCGGCGACGGCAGTTGGCGCAGCAATAACGCTGGCAGCCGGACGAGGGGCCGGTGCTGCGGGCAGGGTGGCGATTGGCGGCGCTGGAGCGACCGAGGCTTGACTGCGCAGTTGATTCAACTGTTTAAGCACCGCATCCAACGGCAGCGCATTGCGCGCCTCAATGGCCCGGAGTAGGGATATTTCCAGGAGAATCTTCTTGGAAGCCGTATCTCGCAGCCGGAGTTCTGCATCGGCAAATACTTCTAGCAGGCGGGTGAGCGTGTCTGCGTTGGAAAGGGCGGATTGTTCTTTAAGCGACGAAATTTCTGCTTCCGAGACTTCCAGGAGATTTAAATCGCCTTTGGAAACCAGATAAATCAGCAAATTGCGAAAATGATTCAACAGGTCCCCCAGCAGGCGCCCAAGGTCCTTGCCTCCGCGCGCAAGTTCATCCAGTTGGGTGAGGGCCACGGATATTTCTCCGGCGAGCACCGCATGGCTCAATTTCAAGATCTGGTTTTGCGCGGCGAGGCCGAACATGGAAAGCACGTCAGCTTCTTCAATTTGGTTGCCACAAAAGCTGATAAGCTGATCAAGGGTGGATTCGGCATCGCGCATGCCGCCGTCGGCTCCGCGGGCGATGGCGTGCAGGGCGGCTGTGTCGATGCTGACGTGCTCTTTTCCGGCAATTTCTGCGAGATGCTTGGTGATGAGGGCGGAGGGAATCCGGCGGAGGTCAAAACGCTGACAGCGGGAGAGGATTGTTGGCAGGACTTTCTCCGGGTCTGTCGTGGCAAACATGAATTTTACATGCGCCGGAGGCTCTTCAAGCGTCTTTAGCAGTGCATTAAACGCCGCAGTCGAGAGCATGTGAACTTCATCAATGATATAAATTTTGTAGGGTGAATTGGCGGGCGCGTATTTGCAGGTCTCTCGTAGTTCCCGCACTTGTTCGACGCCGTTGTTGCTGGCACCGTCGATTTCCAGCACATCCAGCGAACGACCCTCGGTGATTTCCAGACATCGCTGATCGCTATCATTGAAATCCACTTTGGGGCCGCCGGTGCAATTCAGCGCCTTGGCGAAAATGCGGGCGATGGTGGTCTTGCCGGTGCCGCGAGGGCCACAAAACAGGTAGGCATGGGCAATGCGCTTTTGCGCAATGGCGTTAGCAAGGGTTTGGGTGACGTGGTCCTGACCGACGACGTCGGCGAAACGCTGCGGCCGGTATTTGCGGGCTATGACCTGGTAGGACATGAAATTTCAAATTTCGCATGCTGAATTGCGAACCAAACAAAAAAACCATTCGCAATCCGCCATCAAAAATTATAAGTGCCAGGGTGACTGCGGCAGATGCAAAGCAAACTACCGTTGCTGCCTTCCGGCCCTGGCGGGATTTGTAAGTCCACATTCCACAGGCCCTGGCAAAACCATCATGGGGTAGTTGACCGATGGCTTCAAGGAGAAACCCCGACAGATTAAAAACTTTTTCAATATCCGACGTTTGTGAGTGCCGATGGCCCGAGGCGTTCCTGCAATTGGGCCAGATACAGGCTGGCAGGCGCAACGTTAGTGCCGTGCGCATCAAAAAGTCCCGACGGCAGGATCGGCCCCTTTGTGTCCCCGGGCTGCGTGGCAGTGTCAATCTTACCCTGGCAACCAATCGCCCAATTCATGGAGCCGGGCGGTTGCTGGATGATGAAAGATTTGGCCGTGCAATTCCAGGCTACGGACCAGCCGATGGTCCAGCCATGCCCCGAACCCATGATGCCACGATTCATCAGTTCAATGCCGCTTTCGGGAACCTGGCAATTATCCACTAGCAAACCCGTGCCCCAGCGCATATGCGGCTGGATGTGCCCGTTGCCATGAAATACACCGTTCAAAACCACGACCGGCCCCATCATGCGGGCTCCGGTAGAAAAATAAAAAAGGTTGTCCCCCGAGGCGGAGCAACGATTCAGGAGCGTTTGGGTGCCACCCGCCCAAAAATCTACCGGCTTGGCCGCGCCGATGCTGGCCACGGTATGCTGGATATGCACCTGCTCAATGGTGAGCCGGCTGGAGTGTTCGCCAAAATGAAAACTGTTCATGGAATTCTCCACTTCCAAATTGCGAACCCAGGCGTCGCTGACCCCGTCTAAGTGCAGTGCTTGATTATGAGGCTGATTGATCGTGACTGCTTGTGGGGGAGACTGGATGCGGAGATTTTCCACGCCAATTTGAGTCAGGCGGTCCGACCGGTCCGACTTCACCAAACTGCCGCCAGGTGGATTCAGCCATCGGGCGTCAAAAGAATCTGCCAGCGGTACATCCAGTGAGACGAAGTTGGTAATACTATTTTGGATGACCCGCTCAGTGTGCATTTCACCAGACACCCAATGTTCCGGCTTGCCGTTACGAACAAGATTATCCATGCCCATGAATTTTACCCAGGCTGGCGTCGCGGGCCGATTGATGATGACGTAATCACCCGGCTGGAAATAGCCAGCCTTGCTGATGTGAAATGAGGCAGCTCCCGCAGGGACATATGTGGAGGTTATGGCCATGGGCAGGCCCAAGAATTTGGTTTCGCTTTTACCGCCGATGGAAAAACAAAGATGCGGAGATCCGGTCATTTGAATGGTCGAACCATTCTTACCTGAGCCGCTGCCGCGCAAAACCACGCCGCTCGCCACGATTTTCAAAGCATTCCGACACCGGTAAATACCGGGAGTCAATAAAACGCCACCTCGAAAACCATCGTGTAAATCCAGTCGCGAGACCTGATCAATCCCGTTTTGGATCGCCGTCGTATCGTCGCCGCCAGAAGGGGAAATGGTTACACGGGGCGGCACATCGGGGAGTTTGATCCCGCCGCCCATGTATCCCGCGTGAGAAAAGTCCATGATATGATCGCCGCCGGGCAGGGGCTGATAGGCGAGTTTGCCGGCCGAATCGATATGTGCCCATTGGCTGATTGCAGCGGTCACGCCATGCGACTGCAGATAAATACCGGCTGCGAGAGCCAATGCCGGTAGCACTCTTGTTTGACGACGATTCAAAAAGTGGAGCTTTGGCATGCCCATTAGGACGAAAGATGTCCGCGTTTGGTTGCTGCTTATCTGCGATTGTGGAACCGAAAGTCGAGGCTTGCGGGGCAGTTTCTCAAAAATTGCTGCCAGATCATGATGGAATCCGTATGCTGGTTTACCGTGAGTGAAGCCATGCAAGGGTTTGATGCCTACATCTGCCATCCACTGTTTGGCAGTGAGATGATGCGGGGGCACTTTGTGCTTAATCGCAATGCGTTGCATTTTAACTCGGCTGGGGAGCCGTTCGTTTTGCCTCTGGATGCGACTCTAGTTGAAATCGGCGATGATCCGGACTGGATTACATTGGGCGACCGGCGGCAGCCGGAGCTGAAGTTTTTTATCACGCGACTCATTCTGGAAGATGACCGATTTATTCAGGCTCAGCCCATTCGAGGTCAATTGGAGGCATCGCTGGGGCGGAGAGAATGGCTGCGCCGGATTAAAGTAACGGTGGTTTTTCTGGTAGGGTTTGGCGTGCTGGCGTGGACGCTTTCTTTTGTGCTGGGGTGGGGAGTCCGGGTCGCCGTCCGTGGTATTTCTGTGAAGCGCGAAATAGGCTTCGGAGCGGAGGCATTTGCAAAAATCGAGAAGCGGATGGGGTTACTTGACGACCCCAATGCCCTCAAACAATTGACCGCAGTGGCAGCTCCGCTCTTGCCGGCCGTTCCCTCGCGGGGAATTCCGCTGCAATTTTATATTTCGCCCGGTTTGCCCAATGCTTTTGCCTTGCCGGGCGGACGCATTGTTGTGACTGCCGGTTTGCTAAATTTGCTGGATCAACCCGAGGAGCTCCTTGGAGTTCTTGCCCATGAATCTGCGCACATCGCCCAGCGCCACGCCTTTCAGCATATGATCGCTGGCCGGGGGCCCATGTATTTGCTGGAAATTCTTACCGGTGGTCAGGATAAGGCTTTGAACCTGATGGCGTTCCCGGCCGAATTATTGATCTATGAAAGTTTTTCCCAGCGGTATGAGCGGGAGGCAGATGCGTATGGCTGGGATTATCTGGTGGCAGCAAAAATCAACCCGCACGGCATGATTGACGCGCTAAACAAGCTGAAGCATTTCGAAACGGAAATGCGCGGTACCAATCAATCCTCGGCTTTTGCCAGCCATCCCGATCTGGACCAGCGGCTCCGCTGGCTGGAGGCTAAATGGACGACCATGCGGGATAAAGACCATTTTATTTCATGCACGAATGCCATGCCAAAAGTGGCTGGTGAAAACAACGCCCGCAATCCGTTTCTCAAAATCCTGTCGGGCGGGAAGTTTTAGGTGAACCAGCCAAGCTCGTATTTTTTATTGCGGTAGAGTAGCCCGAGAATCCGCATTTCTACGATCATCAAGTAGAGTTGGATCAGGCTTAACAGGATCGTGGGGAGCAATGGCACTGGCAGCAGGGTTTTCAAATGCCCGTTCAATAGCCAGCGGAGGAGGAGAATGAACGAGAGCATCACGACCGTTAAGAGGTATTCCTTCAGCACCTTGGCAATGGAGGGGATGATCAGCAGTGGATTCAGCGCCACGACTGAGTCGAACATGGCGACCGCCATGAAAGCCATCGGAAAATAGACACAGCCCAGTACCATCAGCGCCGGAGTGGCCCAGCCCAGCCAAGCGGTGTCGGTAGAACTCGAACCGGCCGCATAAATGGTCAAGCCGATGGCCGGCGCGAAGCAGACAAGGATCGTGACCATTAATTGGCGGAAAGGCGACACAATGTCATTGCTGTAATCACTGATCTCCGGCCATTCCGGCATTTCTTCCTCGCCCAGGGCGGAAGCGTTCAAGATGCGGCGCAGGTAAGCCATCAGGTAGCCGGTGCCCAAGACGGTGAGAAAGCCCATCGCCACCCAACCGTAGATCAGGCCGTATTTTGCAATGGAGCGGGTTCCATCAAGGATTAAAAAGAACACGGTCCCGACGGCAATTAAAATCAATCCGTCCCCTTTGAAGGGGTACATAAAAGCGTCCAGAATCTGGCTCCCGAACGTTTTTTCCACCTCATCCTCCGCCGCCGAAACGGGAGTCAGCGGCGCACATTCAGCTGCGCAGGCACGGCAGAAGTATTTGTTTTTGCCGCCGGCAAAACGAGAGTTGACACACATCTCGCAAAAATGGCCATGGCACTTCGGGCATAGATGCCGGGCGGAATTATGGGGATGAAATTTGCAAACCGCATTGCTGGTGATCCGCGCGGTAATGACCGGGGCGGTGGGTTGATCCAACTGCAGCCGGACTTCGCCCAATTGCAGCATTTGCCCGGGAAGCAGGGCTGCTTCGGCCACCGGTTTGCCGTCAATGTAGGTGCCATTGGATGAGCCGAGGTCTTTGATCGTCACCCCGAAATCTGTGGAGGAAATTTCACAGTGATGACTGGAAATGGATGGATGGGCAATGACGCACTGGTTACCTTCCACGCGACCGAGATTAACGGTGCCGTTTGGCAGAGGGATTTCCCAGGCACTCTCAGTCCCGGGATTGACGATGAGGCGTCGCATTCAAAAAGCCTGCTTTTCCTGGCCCCGACATGTCAACGCTAATGTTGGCAGATTTCCTTAATGTGAATTTTTTTGCCATTCAAATTTGCTTTTCTTCAATCGAATTCTCGTTATACTGGCCAACTCTGAATGCGTTGCCTTGAGACTAGGGAAGTGATTTAAAAGTCAGTGGGGCAATAATTCTTTGATTATACGCACATGGACGCCGCACACATACGAAATTTCAGCATCATCGCCCACATTGATCACGGGAAAACCACTCTTTCCGACCGGTTGTTGCACATGACGGGCACGATTGCTACGCGTGACATGTCGGATCAGTTGCTCGACGCGATGGATTTGGAAAGGGAGCGGGGGATTACCATCAAGGCGCATCCGGTGACGATGCTTTACAAAGCCCGTAATGGTGAAACCTACGAATTAAACTTGATTGACACACCTGGTCACGTGGATTTTGCCTACGAGGTTTCCCGCAGTTTGAGTGCCTGTGAAGGTGCCTTGCTGGTGATTGATGCGGCGCAGGGGGTCGAGGCTCAGACGGTGGCGAATTACCATCTTGCCGCAAAATTGAACCTCACCATTATCCCGGTCATCAACAAGATTGATCTGGGGCATGCCAACGTCCCCCAGGCTAAACAGCAGTTGGAAGAAGTGCTGGCGATTCCCAGTGAATGGGCGATTCCATGCAGCGCCAAGCAAGGCATTGGCATTGAGGATATTCTGGAAGCCATCGTGGCGCGCGTTCCACCTCCAAAACCGACCGGGGAGCCGAGTTTGCAGGCTCTGGCGTTTGATTCCTATTTTGATACCTACAAAGGCGTGGTCACGCATGTGCGCGTGTTTAACGGTGAATTGAAACCAGGCCAGCAAGTAAAGCTGCTGCATTCCGGAAAAAACGTCGAGGTGAAGGAAGTTGGCAGTTTTAATCCTAAACCGTATGAGCGGGAAAAATTGCAGGTAGGCGAGACTGGTTATTTTACTGCTAATATCAAGAGCGCGGCGGAAGTAAAGATGGGCGACACGATTACGGATGCCCGGAATCCGTCAGGTGTGCTGCCTGGTTTCAAGGAAATTCACCCGATGGTGTTCAGCGGGATTTATCCGATCAACACGGCTGATTACGAGCAATTGAAGTCCTCGATGGGCAAGCTCAAGCTTAACGACTCAGCTTTCGTGTACTCCTCTGAAACCTCCGTGGCGTTGGGCTTTGGCTTTCGCTGCGGCTTCCTTGGCCTCTTGCATTTGGAGATTGTGCAGGAACGATTGCGCCGTGAATACGACATGGACATTATCGCCACGTATCCCAGCGTAGTATATAAAATTTTCCTGTCGGATGGAACCATGAAAGAAGTGGATAATCCAGCTTTCATGCCCGATGTGACCTATATTGCGAAGATTGAAGAGCCGATGGTGAAAGCTTTCGTGATTTGCCCGAATGAAAACATCGGCGACATGATGGCGCTTATTTCCGAAAAACGCGGCAATGTGGATCACACTGAGACTCTAGACTCGCGCCGTGTGATGCTAACGAGTTTGATCCCCCTCAACGAAATTCTGATTGATTTTCACGACCGCATCAAGAGTATCACGCGCGGATTTGGCTCCATGGATTACGAGCCGGACGAATACATGGAGAGCGACATGGTCAAACTGGACATGCTGGTGAATGCTGAACCGATGGATGCTTTCTCTTGCATTGTGCATCGCACCAAGGCGGAGGGGCGGGGGCGAGCGCTGGCAGAAAAACTCAAGGAAGTTATTCCCAGACAGCAGTTTCAGGTGAAAATTCAGGCGGCCATTGGTGGAAAGATTGTAGCATCCGAAGTCATCAGTGCCTTCCGCAAAGATGTGACGGCAAAATGTTATGGCGGCGACGTTTCCCGCAAGCGCAAGTTGCTTGAGAAACAGAAGGAGGGCAAGAAGCGGATGAAATCAATTGGCAACGTGAATATTCCGCAAGAAGCGTTCATCGAAGTGCTGAAGGCCTGATTTTATTCCAAGTCTTGTCTGTCGGTTCTTCAGTTAGTCAAGCTTTGATGGATTGGCAAAAGATTATATCCTGCTGCCTCGTTAAGCAGTCGCTCAAGGCATTATTCCGCTTTTCGTCGCACCACGAAGTGCAGCCGCGAGGCGACGCTGAATAATTTTTATTACAATACCGAGGTTAAAATTTATCCTGTTTGAAAAAATCATAAGACCTGGTCGATAGGTTTTAAGGTTGCATGCCCAGCTTATGTTGTATGTCCTCGAGCGCCACGCCTTTGGTTTCGATCACCGCGGTTTTCACCCACACGAGTTGGAGCACCATCATGAAGGCGAAAAACGCGAACACATAGCCCGGCGCGAACGCCGTGACCATCTGCGGAAAAAATGTCGTCAGCGCCGCTGCAAACACCCAGTGCGTACCACAGCCCAATGCCTGTCCTTCTGCGCGGTGGCGGTTCGGAAAAATTTCCGAAATATAGACCCAGATTACCGCGCCCTGGCCGACCGCGTGCGCAGCGATGAAAGCGAAGATGCACGCCGGAACAATGGCGTAGTGCTGGGTGAAAAACGCCCAGGAGGTCAACCCCAGAGAAGCGATATAGCCAAATGATCCGATAAACAGCAGCTTGCGACGCCCCAACCGGTCAATTAGCCTCAGGCCGACAAAGGTGAAGAGCAGGTTGGTGATACCGATGCCGACAGATTGCAGCAGCGCTGCCTTTTCGCCCAAGCCCGTCATCTCGAAAATGCGCGGAGCGAAATACAACACCGCGTTGATGCCGGAAAGCTGATTGAAGAACGCGATCAGAAACGCCAGCATAATTGGCACGCGCAGGCGCCAGGCCCAGAAATTTGCAGCGGTCCCGGCCCCGGAATGTGAGGCGGACTGAATTTCATCCACGTGCGCCTGCAATTCCGCCGGCGTTTTATCCGGCTCTATCATTTGCAACACGGCCAAACCCGCCGCGCGGTCACCTTGTCGCGCGATCAGCCAGCGCGGGCTTTCCGGCAAGCCAAAACACAGCACAGCATAAATCACGGAGGGAATTGCCGCGATGCCCAGCATCCAGCGCCAGCCGTCATCGCTGCCAATGCCGGCGATAATGGCATTAGAAGCGAAGGCGACGATGATACCAAAGACGATATTGAACTGAAACATGCCCGCGAGTCGTCCACGATGCGCCGGGGGTGAGATTTCCGAAATGTAAAGCGGCGCGGCTACTGTCGAAACACCGATGCCAATTCCGCCGATGATACGGGCGCCAATGAATAGGCCCACGCCATTGGCAAACGCGCAGCCGATGGCCGAAATCACATACAGCGCGCCAATGAACAGCAGCGTTCTTTTGCGACCAAACTTATCGGTTGGCCAGCCGCCAAACAAGGCGCCGAGCACCGTTCCGTAGAGGGCTGAACCCATCGCCAGCCCGTGCATGCCGGCGCTCAAACCCCAGAGTTTCTGAATCGTCTGCTCGGCCCCGGAAATGACCACGGTATCGAAGCCGAACAAAAAACCGGCCAGCGCCGAGGTGATGGCCCAATAAAAAATCCGCCAATTTATGCTTTTGCCAGAAGGGCTGCCTAAACAAATCGCTGTGGATGAGGTGGGACTGTTCATTTTCAATATTTGGTATGCCGAGGCATTGGTCAGGCGGTCACTGGCAGCAAGGGGAGCCGCTCCGCTGCGAGAATCGCTAGGAGCAACGGTCACGAGAGCCGTCTGCTGACCGAGAACGCACGGCGGTTAAAATTTGGCAGGGATATATCATGTCGTCAATGTCCTTCCGCGGAGTTGGAGAGCCTGGAGTTGAATCACGCTGTCGCGGTTGAGTCACGCTTGCAAATTTGCCCAATTTGGGTATTCCTTTTGTCGAGATGTCGCGACCTTATCGTTTGTTTGTAATCATGGGAAGTCTGCTGGCTGCGTCGGTCGGCTTTGGTGCGGAGTCGGCAGAGGTAAACCTTGATTATGTGGCGCAGCGCGCTTTGGACCGGGCCAAAGCACCGTTTCATTCACCCAGGGCTGATTTGCCAGCGGTGCTTCGGCAAGATAATCTTGATTATGATAAGTATAGGGAAATTCGATTTCGCCGGGACCACGCGCTTTGGGGGGGCGACAATCTTCCTTTCCGCGTGGAATTTTTCCATCCAGGATACCTTTATCAGGAGCCGGTACATGTGAATGAATTCACCCTGACACATACCCAGCCGATTCGTTTTGTGCAGGAATTTTTTGATTACGGCAAACTGAGCATTGCCAGCCAGATTCCAACGAAAACAGGCTATGCGGGTTTTAGGGTCCTTTATCCATTAAATCAACCCGGGCAACTGGATGAACTTGGGGCTTTTCTAGGGGCAAGTTATTTCCGGCTGCTGGGAAAAAATTTGCGGTATGGCGAATCGGCTCGCGGGCTGGCGCTTGATAGTGGTGAGGGGGATCGACCGGAGGAGTTCCCCATTTTTACTGACTGGTGGCTGGGCAAACCGAGCAATGGCGATACCGAACTAAGGCTTTATGCCATTTTGGACAGCGTGAGCTGCGCCGGAGCCTATGAGTTTTTTATCAAGCCCGGTGAAACCACTACCGCTAGTATCAAGGCGGTTTTGTTTTTCCGCGAAACGAATCAAGTGGCGGCAGTGGATAAAAACCGGAAACCAATCAAGACGGTTGGCTTGGCTCCGCTGACCAGCATGTTTTGGTTTGGCAAAAACACGGAGCGCAAGTTTGATGACTATCGCACTGAGGTTCACGACAGTGACGGCCTGCTGGTTCACATGGGCAATGGCGAAACGTTCTGGCGCCCCTTGGACAATCCGCCGCCGACGCGGCATCAGGTTTTTTCTGCGCCCAATATCAAAGGCTTTGGACTGCTGCAGCGGGAGCGTAATTTTTCGGCGTATCAAGACATGTTCAATCTTTATCATCAGGTGCCGAGTGTGTGGGTGGAACCGCAGGGCAACTGGGGCGATGGTGATTTGCATCTTGTCGAGCTTGGCACCAGCTATGAAGGCCTGGATAATATTGTGGCTTTCTGGGATCCCAAAACCAAACCGGCACCGCTGGTGCCGTTCCGTTTTGGATACACGCTTCATTGGGAAGGGGGCGAGGCTGATGTGCGTCGCTCGGAGAATCGCTGTGTTGCCACCCGCATTGGGCCTGATTCCCAGTTTCCCGGGGCGCGCCAGTTTGTGATTGATTTTGACGGGCCCAAACTGGATGCGATTCCCGACAGCTTGCCGCCCGTGGCCATTGCTAATTGTAGCGCGCAGGCAACGATCGTGGATAATCAGGTGCTGCGCAACCCGTTTTTGGGGAATTGGCGCGTCATTTTAAAAATGATGCCGAAGCCGGGCAGTAAAGAGGCCGTTGATCTGCGCTGCACGCTGCTGCAGGGTACGAATATTGTCAGCGAAACCTGGACTTTCCAATGGAGCCCACCTTGAAGAATTTGCCGGATGTCTCGGGTGAAATATCCGGGCGTTCACTGGATGAATGGAATGCGGCCTATGTGAAGGTGGAAAATTATTTTCACGCGCTGCGCATCCGCAATAAATTGCTGCTCGGGCAGCTAGTGCTGAGGGTGATTGATCGCGCACAGCGTCGTGCGCCTGCCGACCGCCTGCGCTCGGCCACCGAACTGGCAGCGGAGGAAATGGATAAGCTGGTAACCAACTGGTTCGCGGAGGTGCTGCAAACCTCGCCGACCGGCACTGATCAAATGCTCTCGACTCGCGGTCGCCTGGCGCTATTGCTGGCGGATATGCCGGGAAAATGGCAGGATCAATTTCTTCGCCCGGGTCCTTGGCCGGAGGAATTTGTCGAAGCGATGCGTGAAACCTTCTTTCGCGCCGGACCTGATTTTCAGCTATCTAAAATGACTCCTCGCCCCTTGGATCTCGGGGCATTTGGCACTTTGTCCAAATTTGGACAATTGCCCTATGTGCGCATGGCGCTGGCATGGTCTGCTTTTGCCCTGCTTTTGGTGGCAATATTCTGGCTCACGCATGGCGGGTATGAGCAAGTCAAGGCGCAGTGGTTCCTGTTTTTTGATTGGTTTAAGCAGAATGGATAAGGCCCGGGATGTTGCGACAATTCTGATCCGCACATGAGCTGGTTTAGCAGTGAAGTTAAAAACAGGTATGCCGTCGGCCGTTACGGCACCAATCAACCTGTTAAAGTCGAGTGGCGAGCGTGCCCAGCACTACGGTGGCAAGCCAGAGCAATAGCACCGCCCTGGTCCGGCTGAACCCTAGGCGCGTCAGCCGATGGGAGAGATGATTCGTGTCGCCGATCCAAAATGGCTGGTGCTTCAAAGTTCGGAAAACACTGACCTGCGCGAGGTCGAGCAAAGGAATTGCCAATACTAATAGCGGCGCAAGCACCGCGAGTGGGCGTGGTTCCAGATGGGTATAAAAATGGGGTAGAATGCCCATCACCGCAAGCAGGTAGCCGACCAGGTGGCTACCGGCATCGCCAAGGAACGCACATGCATGAGGAAAATTCCACGGAAGAAATCCCGCCAGTGCGCCGGCCATCAGAAAACCGGTGATGGCCACCAGATATTCGCCTTTGGCGGCGGCGATAAGGGCAAAGAAAAATGCTCCCAGCGCGCCGACCCCGGCGCACAAGCCATTCATGTTGTCCATGAAATTGAACGCATTGATGATCGTAAGCAGCCAGAGGATGGTTATGGCGTAGCTAAAAATTTCGCTATGCACGAATAACGTTATCCGCTTGCAGGCGATAGCGACGGCTACGGCTATCAAAAATTGCCCGAGGAATTTTGGCATGGCCTTGAGCTCGTGTTTGTCATCCATCCAACCCAGCACGGTGATGGCGATGGCCCCGAGCGCCAGTACGATGAGTTCACCAGCGCGCCGGTCCAGCCCGTGAGGTATCGCGGCAGAGGAAGTTTTTATGATTTGGAATTTGAGCAGGAGGGCTCCGACTATTATGGGCAGCAGGATGCCGGTTAGCACCGCAAAGCCGCCCGCCAAGGGGACCGGCGTCGCGTGAATTTTCCGGTGGCCAGGATCGTCTAACAGATTAGTTCGCAGGCACCACTTGCGCCAGAACGGTAGCGCCACCCAGGATGTCGTTAGTGCGCCGAAAAAAGCGGCCAGAAAATAGTTTGTAGGAAAACTCATGGCGGTTCGCTCCGGATTCGGCACCGGGAACCGGTCCAACTGGCCGGAGTCACTACGCGTTTTGCGGAAGCGAGTTGCTGGTAAACCGCATATTGACCGGCCACCATGTTTTCAATCGAAAAGTTTTCCTTCACAAAGGCGGCACCGGTCTGGCCGAATTTTATTCGCAGTGACGGATCCCGGGCAAGTTGTTGCAAGCGCCTGGCGGTGGTTTCGATATCGCCGGTCCGAACGATGAACCCCGTTTGATTTTCCAGGCAAACTTCATCGGCCCCATCAAAATTGTAAGCCACGACAGGGCGGCCGGCGGCCAGGGCCTGCGGCAATGCGCGGGACAGGGCTTCGCGATAAGATAAATGGGCAAGGCAATCCATGATGCCCACATAGCGCGCAACCTCACCAGGTGGAACCAAGCCAGCGAGCACTACCTTGCCATCGAGTCCTAGTGCATGGATTTGCCGCTCGATTTCCCCGCGCAAAGAGCCATCGCCAACAAATAGCAAGCGCGCCTGCGGCACCTCCGGCAACATTTTGGCGAATGCGGCCAGCAAATCCGCATGGCCTTTGAGGCGGAAGATGCGCGCAACTTTGCCAATGACGAAATGGTGTTCTGCCAGGCCAAGCTGCCGACGGAGTGCCAGATCATTGGTTGTATTCAGGAATGGTTCCAGATTAAAGCCGCTGAAGATCCGCGTGTACATTCCGGGTTTTCCGATACCGGCATCCAAATACAACTTTGTCATGGCGGCGGCAGAACAGAAAAAATGGTCGGTGACCCGCCCGGCCGACTTTTCGGCGGCGGTAAAAATCCAATTGGCCAAGGGGCCCTGAAAAGTGCCAAAAGACGGCCCGTGCAAATGGTGAATGATGACAGGTACCCCTGCGCGATGCGCGGCGTAGCGCCCTAGAACCCCGGCCTTGCCGCTATGCGTATGGACGAGGTCGGGTTTTTGGGCCCGCAGAATGGCCTCCAATTGCCTCAGCGCGCGGAAATCTTTCAAAGGATGAACCGGACGCACAAGCTCCGGTACTATGAGGAAATCCTTTCCAGGCGTCGTGGGATTTCCGGGAGCTCCGAAGAGTTTATGGGCCTCATTTTCCAGCGAGCCTTCTGGACCTACGGAGGGGCCCGAAATTAATTTTACTTCCAAATCGGGCTTGGAAACCAGTCCGCGGATGGTGGACAGGGTGTTTTCCTGGGCGCCGCCAACGACCAGCCGGGTTATGATGTGAGTGACGCGCATGGCGTCATTTCGCGCCAAGTTGCGTCAGCCGTTCGTGGACGGATTTGATTTCAACCGAGTTGGTGGGGGCGTTGATCAGGAAAAGCCGGTAATTGCGGATAGCCTCATTGGTATCACGCTGGCGCCAGGCTACTTCTGCCAACCCGAAAGCGACCTGAAAGGAATTGGTATAGCTCTTTTCCAGCCAGGCGTAATCGCCCCGCGCCAGATCAAGCCGGCCGCTTTGGAGGTAGGCAAGCGCACGATTGAATCGGGCGGTGGCGTCATTATTGGCGATTTCTAAGACCTGGGTAAGGGCGCTGATGGCGCGGTCGTAAGCTCCGATTTGCAGGCTGGCGTATCCTTTGCCAAACAGCCATTGTGGATCTTTCGGGGCTCGGGCGAGCTTGAGATCAATGACGTGCAGGACATTGGTGTATAGGCCGCGCGCAAAAAATGCCTGAGAAGCCGTGGTTAGCAGGGCATCGTTCCCGGGATTCCTGGAGATTTCCTTTTCCAGCAACTGAACTCCCTGTGGAATTTCATTTTTTTGAAAATGCGCCGCAGCTGCCAGTACGTTTAATTCGGTGGCATTGGTTTCGGTCAGGGAAAAGCGAGCGGGATATTTCAACGGATCTTGCAAGGATTCCAGGGCGGGAACGGGCTGGCGGTTTAGGAGATAGATTTGGGCCAGCCAGAGGCGAGCCGGGAGATTGTTAGCATCCAGTTGGCGAACCCGGGTAAATGCCGCCAAAGCCTGTCGCGTCAAGGGCATGGGTTGGCCGAAAAAATTATTTTCCATGGAAAAAACTCCATGTTGGAAGCAAAAACTGATTTCATCGAAAGGACCGCAGGAGCTAACCACTTCATTCCAATTGTGATAACGGCCAAACCGGTCACTGCTGATATTGCCGGCATCTACGGCGGTGGCGGAGCCGGCTCGCAGGATTTTGTTAAAATCCTCGTTGATGGCGGCAACGACATTATCCGGATTGAGGAGTTGGGCGAGGGCGAAAGCAGATCCAGACCTTTGCAGGTCACCGGAGCGTTGAAGTTCGACGCCCCAAAAATCAAGACTACGGGAATAAACCATGCCGGCATACAGGGCGCTGATATTTGGCTCCCATGGGGCGTGGAGGCGATTCAATAACCGTTCCGCATAATTATTTGGATCAGTTTGTTTTTGGGAATTAGCCAAAGCCTGCATTTTTGCGGCTTTCTGAATGGTAGCCAGGGATTCGTCAGCGATTCGCGACCAAAATTTTTCATTTTCGGCCACCAAACTCGGTTCGGCCACCGGTGGCAGGAGGGTGGATTCTGGCAGGGACTTTAATCGGTAAATCAGGCCATGCGGTTCCTGATAAAACTGCTCAAAATAAAACCCAAAGCTGGGATTCAGATAATAGAGCGAATTGCTTTTGGAAAGATTGTTGAGCAACGTCAAAAGCATGGAAGGGTTGACGAAATTGGTGCTTTTTCCATGGTTCATGGCCGGCCAGCGGGCGGGAAATTTTTCGTGGAGAAATTGGTGGTAGGATTCCCAGTTAAGCAAGCGCGTATCCGCCACTAAAAATTCGCTCTGCCGTCCTTCGCGGGCCAACATGGCTTGAACCAGATACCCTCGGGTGGGCTGGTTTTGGGCGATACCTTCGCTATCGCAGAGCAGGATGCCCCCGCCACGTGGCAGGCTTTGGGTGGCAGCAGCGGCATATTTCTGCAGCACCTGATTGTTTGCTTCCCGCACGATGGGGCCGTTTTTATAGATCAGGGTTCCCAGCATGATGATGGCGGTGACTAGCATGCTGCCGATAATCACCGGACAGAGCCACATCACCTTTTGGGGCAGGATCGGCAAGGGACGGCGGATTTGTCGGGTCGGGATTGGCTTTTTTCCGAAAACCGTTAAAAAGTAACCAGAATAAAACCCGATGCTCAAGGCAGCGAGATAATAGAGGCTTAAAGAAGTGGTGCCCATGCCCAGTTGGCGTGGGCTGAACGGCGAATCGAACATGATCCAAACGCAAGCCCCGAAAATAACCGCAAAAACGCAATGGACCAGATTGTTGGCCAATCCGGCCCCCAATCGACTGTTATCGCCAAAGGTTGGGTTCCACCGCAGGGATAGCACGAATATGGGCAGCAGAGTGGTTAATGACATCAGGGCCAAGTTGTGGCGAACACTGCCCAAACCGATGGCTTTGATGACCATCCAGTCCACTTGAAAGACGGGCTTGAGCGTTTCCCAAAAGGTGGCGGGATAATTACTGGAGAATTTTGCCACAATCGGCAGCAGCAAACACATACTCAATCCTGCCAGGCCCCCCACAAGCATCCTCCCGAGAAAGCGCAGATTGAAGAACTCTAGTCGCCGTTGCCAGATCAAGGCGGTGATGAAGATGGGCAGGAATGTGACAAAAGCCCAATTTTCGGTCATACCCGCTCCATAAACCAGGGCCAGCAGGTTCAACCGCCATTCCTGCTCATCCAGCCGGTATTCCATCAGCTGCCAAATAACGACTGAGAAGAGCAATAAATCAAAAATCTCTCCGGTGTAATTGGTGGAATTTTGCCAGAAAGTTAATTGCAGGCCCGCAAAAAGGACGGCCAGAGTCGGCGGAATAATCGCCCACCCCCCGGTAAGGAAGTTGAAATCGCTGCGTTCACGCATCCGCTCCGCCTCGGTACGGTCATGAGGCAGCAGGATTACCGTTCGTGCCAGCAAAGTCAGCGTCAGGGCGCCACAGAGTGCCGCCAGCAGGTTCAAAGCCAGTGGAATGTGGGCTGCCGGCAGCCAGCGAAACGGAAGTGTTACCAAAAACAACACTGGTCCATAGAGCTGTGGCTGCCAAACCCAGCCGGAGATTTTGGCCACTTCCCCCACATTCAGGAGATTCACCCACCGGTTCAGGGTCAGGGCATAGACTCCCAGCATGATCAACCCCAGCACCGCCGGCAGGAAACGCGGCACAAAATGCATTCGCGGGTCATTCTGATTGTATTTTGACATCGGCTTTTATCCAGTTGAATTCAATCGTTGAGTGTTGGCAATTCAGTTTCCGAAAGGCAAAACCCGGAGATCCGCCACGCACTCGACGTGCTGCGTCTGCGGAAACATATCCAACGGTTGCACGCGCACCAATTTAAAGACACCTTCCGAGCACAAGATGTTCAAATCTCGTGCCATCGTGGCCGGATGGCAGGAGACGTAAATGACCTGTGCCGGGCGTGTCTGGCGCAACAGCTCTAATGTGGCCGGCCAGCAGCCTTTGCGCGGCGGATCCAGAATAACCGTGGTCTGGGAGGCGGAAAACCGGTTCAACAAGTCCAGCAAGACGTGTTCCACCTGCGCCGCGATGAATTCGCCATTCGTGACACCGCGCGAGGCTGCATTTTCCCGGGCGGCGGCGATAGCTAGCTTGTCGTATTCCACGCCGACGAATGAGGTTACCGCACTGGCGGCGGTAATCCCGAAATAGCCCACACCGCAATACAGGTCAATCAAATGGCGCGCGCCGCTAGCTTGGAGGAAATCCCGCACGGTCGCCTCAAGCTGGGGTAGCAGGAAGAAGTTATTCTGGAAAAAGGAATCGCGCGGCACTTGCCAATCTTCCGGCTGCACGCGTAAAACCACTTTGATCCCGCCCTTGGGCGGGGGCTTGGCACGGACAGCTAGGATCTGCTCGTTGAGCGCCGGTTCGGCGATTTTGCATTCCAGGATGTCTTCCACAAATTTGTTGTCCGTGCGGATGAAACCGATTTCCAGTTTTCTGGCGGGGCCATTCCACTGGCTGCGAATCATGATACGGTTGCGGTAGCCGTAGGGGGAGGGGCAGGGAATGACTGGAGCGACGACCGTGCGGGAAATTTTTCCCACCCGTTCGAACAGATCGGCAATCTGCTTCTGTTTGACGCGCAGTTGTTCCGGGTAGGTGATGTGCTGGTATTGGCAGCCTCCGCATACGCCGAAGTAGCGGCATTCCGGAGTGGTGCGCTCCGGAGACGGGGTGACGATGCGGAGCAGTCGGGCGCGGGCAAAATTCTTTTTCAACTCTGTGATTTCCACTTCCACGGTTTCGCCTATGGCGACAAAGGGCACGAAGACCACCAGCGCATCAGGTGTCGAGGCAGATTCTGGCCCGTCCGGTGAAGTTGGCTGGTCGAGTGGAACGGAATAGCGCCCCACACCTTCGCCGCCGAAGGCAAGGTCGTGGATGGTGAGAATGATTTTATCGCCAAGTTTGAGAGCCACGCAAAAGGTTAGGGATTTTAAGCGGCAGGAAAAAGTTTTTTCACCAAACAAACTGACAAAACCTTGCCTTGTTGTCGGATGATCATAATCCGGTGGCAGCGTGCGGACAGCCAACGTGGTGCGCCGTCCATGATGGGGCATTATAGTGCGCGAATCTGGGGCCAGAGCGCCTCCAAATCGGGGTCCGCCAAGGCCTGTTGCTTGAGGTGATGGATTTCGCCCGGGAGTTTTATGGCTTGTTTGAGCCATTGCATCGCTTCGGCGTGCTTGCCCAATTGACACGCATAGCAGGCGAGGTTGTAGCGCATCAGTTGGTTTTTAGGAAACCGGGTTAAAACGGGCTTTAAAATATCGTAGGCTGCTTGGGTTTGTTTTAACTCATGCAGGCTAAAGGCGAGATGAAAATGGCCCCAGGCAATGTCCGGGTATTGGTCGCGTACGCGACTGGCCGATTGCCTGGCCAATTCCCACTGCTGATTGCGTGCTTGAATCGCATGCCTGACCATCAGGACATAAGGTGAGGACTGATGGAAGGGGGCGATTTTTTCCAGCTCAGCGAGGGATTCTGAAGGATCGCCTAATTCAAGCCAGCCCTCGGCTGCTCGCAGGTGCAAGTTATCCGGGTGGGGCAGGGGTGGTAGCGGCGGCATGGCAATCGGGTGGAGATTTTGTGGGATGTCCGGCAAAAATAAAGGAGATTTTGTTTGCTCAAACCGGCTGATGCGTTTCCAATCTGGGCGTGCAAATTTTTTTCCATTGGCTGCCAGATTTGACCGGGCAGGCTCAGCAGGTTGGTCGGTGCTTGCGGCCATTCGGGCAATAGCCGCTTTGCTGCCAGCAACTTAAGTACCCCGGCAACCTGTGGCCATTCACCTTTACGACCTGATTCCACGTGGCGAGGAACGCCCGGGCAATGACGCCTTGCTGGGGCGGTTTCTCGAATACACGCAGGCGCGGCAGCTTGAACTTTATCCGGCGCAGGAATCCGCCATTCTTGAATTATTCGAGGACAAGAATGTCATTCTGAATACTCCCACCGGTTCCGGCAAATCACTGGTGGCCACGGCGCTGCACTTTCAAGCCATCGCCCAGGGGCGCCGTTCTATTTATACCTGCCCGATCAAGGCGCTGGTGAATGAGAAATTCCTGGCGCTCTGCCGTGAATTTGGCCCTGACAAGGTCGGCCTTAGCACCGGGGATGGCTCGGTGAATCACGATGCCCCTATTCTTTGCTGTACCGCCGAGATTCTGGCGAACATTGCCTTGCGGGAGGGGGAGCAGGCCAAGGTGCATGACCTTGTCATGGATGAATTTCATTATTACGCCGACCGGGAACGCGGGGTGGCGTGGCAGGTGCCGTTGCTGACGCTGCCGCGAACGCGATTCCTTTTGATGTCGGCCACGCTGGGAGACACGACCTTTTTTGAGTATGAATTGACCCGCCTGACGGGGCGCGGCACGGTAACGGTTGCCTCCACTGACCGGCCGGTACCGCTGGCGCATGAATATTCGGAGCTACCCCTGGCTAAAACCCTGGAAAGCCTGGTTGCTGCGGGGCGGGCACCGGTGTATGTCGTCCATTTTACGCAACTGGAAGCAGCCCAAAGCGCCCAGGACTTCACGAGCATCAATGTTTGCACGCGGGAGGAAAAAGCCGCCATTGCCGACGCGCTGGTGAATTTCAAATTTGCCAGCCCCTACGGACCCGAAATCAAGAAGTGGTTGCGCCATGGCATTGGCTTGCATCATGCCGGCTTGCTGCCGAAATACCGCGTGCTAGTGGAACAGCTTGCGCAAAAAGGTCTGCTCAAAGTGATCTGCGGCACGGACACCCTCGGCGTCGGGGTGAACGTGCCGATTCGAACGGTGCTTTTCACCCGTTTATGCAAGTTTGACGGCCAGAAGACGGTGATTTTGACCGCCCGGGATTTTCATCAAATCAGCGGCCGCGCGGGGCGCAAAGGCTTTGACAACCAGGGCTGGGTGGTGGCGCAGGCCCCGGAGCATGTGATTGAGAACCTCAAGCTTGCCGAAAAGGCGGCGCGCGACGGGAAGAAAACCGTGAAGCGCCAGCCGCCGGAAAAGAACTTCGTCAATTGGGACAAGAACACTTATATCCGATTGATCGCCGCTCCGCCGGAACGGCTGGTTTCGCGATTCCAGGTTTCCCATGGCATGTTACTGAATGTGCTGAGCCGGAAAGGGGATGGGTGTCGGGCCATGCAGCGGCTGGTCCACGATTGTCACGAAACCCCTCGCCAAAAGCTGGCGCACGTCCGGCGGGCATGGCAATTATTCCGCTCGCTGGTGGATCGGAAAATTATCGAATTCATACCCCGAACCGCCGATGGCAGCTATTTGCGGGTGAACGTCACCTTGCAGGAAGATTTCTCCATGGACCAGGTGTTATCCTTGTATCTTCTGGACACCCTGCCCCTCATGGACCCGCAGGCCTCCGATTTTGCGTTGGTGTTATTGACGCTGGTGGAAGCCATTGTGGAGGATCCTGATATCATTCTCCGCAAGCAACTGGACCGGGTAAAAGACCAGAAGATGGCGGAGATGAAAATGGAAGGCGTGGAATATGACCAGCGCATGGAAGAACTCGAAAAACTGGAATATCCCAAGCCCAATCGCGAGTTTGTGTATGCCACTTTTAACGCTTTCGCGGACAAGCACCCCTGGGTGGGGCAGGACAATATCCGGCCAAAATCCATTGCCCGCGAAATGTTTGAGTCGTTCCGCTCCTTTTCCGATTACATCCGCGATTATGAACTACAGCGGGCGGAAGGCGTGTTATTGCGGTACCTGAACCGGGTTTACAAAGTGTTGTCCCAAACCGTTCCTGATACCGCCAAGAACGACACGGTCCGGGAAATGGAAATTTATCTTGGCACCATGATCCGGCAGATTGATTCCAGCCTGCTCGACGAATGGGAGAAGCTGCGCGATCCGAATTATCAGCGGGCCGAAAGCAAGGAAGTGCGTCCGCCCGGGGCCGAAGCCGCCGATCTGGATATTACCCGCGACGCAAAAGCGTTCATTGGCGCAATTCGCCAGCGGGTCTTTGCCTTCCTGCGCGGTTTGGTTATAGGCGATTTTGAAGCGGCTCTTACCCATCTAGGCTCGCCGCACGATGCGGAAGGGCAATCCTGGACGGTGGCCCGACTGGAGCAGGCCATTGAGGCCTATCAGGTGGATCACAAATATATCTGTCTGGACCCCAACGCTCGCAATCTCCGGCATACCTATGTGGTTCCCGCAGAAGACAAGCGCACCTGGCGCGTCCAGCAAATGCTGGTGGATCCGGAAGAAAATAATGATTGGGTGGCTGAATTTGAGGTGGATTTAGCAACCGCGCGGCAACTGGGCGAACCCGCCTTGAAACTACGGCGCATCGGCAGCTTGACTTGAAATGACACCGTGCCCTGGGGCTGGAAGGCGGCACGAGTGGTTCCATCGGGGATGGGCATAATGAATTAAAAGGGCGGGCATGATCCACCTCGCCTGCATTATTTCCTTTCGCTGGAAGGGGTTTGGCCTTTCAATCTCCAACCATGTCGCACGAATATGTTTTGAGGCCGTTCACACCGGAGATCCGGCTGAACATCGACTATCCGCGCGAACTCAACGAACAGCAACTCGCTGCCGTCACCGCGCCACCGGGTCCGGCGCTGGTTATCGCGGGCGCTGGTTCGGGCAAAACCCGCACCCTTACCTATCGCGTCGCGTATCTTTTGGAACAGGGAATTCCTGCGGACCGCATTTTACTTCTGACCTTCACGAACAAGGCCGCCGCCGAAATGATGCGCCGGGTGAGTGATTTGCTGGGGCACGAACTGCGTTCCTTGTGGGGTGGCACCTTTCACTCCATCGGGGCACGCATTTTGCGTTTACATGCGGATACCTTGGGCTACCAGAAGGATTTTACCATTCTGGACCGCGACGACGCGAAGGATTTGATCAAGGCCGGCTTGGCGGAGGCCAAGATTGATAAGAAGGACAAGCAGTTTCCCAAGCCGGAAGTGCTGAATGAAATTTTTTCACTAGCGGCCAATACGCATCGCACCATCGAAGAGCTGGTGGAGGGCCAATTCAGCTATTTAGCCCAATTTGGCCGGGAAATCGCCGACCAGCAGCGGCGTTATCACGCCCGCAAACGCGCCGCGAACGGCATGGATTTTGACGATCTGCTGGCGCTTTGGCTGAAATTGTTGCAGGACCACGAGCCGATTCGTGACCATTACCAGCGGCGTTTTCAATTCATCTTGGTGGACGAATATCAGGACACGAACAAATTGCAGGGCAACCTGATTGACCTGCTGGCGGCAAAGCATCACAACCTGACGGTCGTGGGCGACGATGCGCAAAGCATTTATGCCTGGCGGGGGGCCAACTTTGCCAACATCCTGGATTTTCCCAAAGTGTATCCGGCCGCGCGGATTTTCAAAATCGAAACCAACTACCGCAGCACGCCGGAAATCCTCAGCGTCGCCAACGCTGCCATTGCGGCGAACGTGCATCAATTTGCCAAGGAGCTTTCGCCAGCCCGGAAATCGGGCATAAAGCCCGCGCTCGTGCAATGTCACGACGCCGGACAACAGGCTGGTTTCATTGCGCAGCGCGCCCTGGAATTGCGGGAGGAAGGCACCAGTTTAAGCCAGATTGCCGTGCTCTATCGTTCCCATTTTCATGCCTTGGAATTGCAATTGGAGCTGACCCGGCGCCAAATTCCCTTCTCCATCACCAGCGGTATTCGTTTTTTTGAACAGGCCCATATTAAGGACGCGACCGCATATTTAAAATGGGTGGCCAACCCGCGCGACGAGGTGTCTTTCAAACGGCTAGTCCAACTGATGCCGGGCATTGCTGCCAAGGGGGCGGAGAAGCTTTGGAGTCAGATCAGTGCGGGTATCCGGATTCCAACGACCGAAGCAGGGCAGGATCTGGTCGCACTCCCCTCTGCCCCCGCCAGCGCCCTTGCCGGTATTTTGCAAAAGTGCGCCAAATCTGTCCCTGCAAAATCCGCAGCGGCGTGGGCACAATTCTCGGCCACAATTGCCCAGCTAGAGGACCCGGGCACACGACGCAGCGCCGCCAAAATGCTACGGCTCGTCATGGACGCCGGCTACGACGATTATCTCCAGGCGACCTACGATAACTACGAGCGCCGGCTGGATGAAATCCAGCAACTGGCGGAGTTTGCTTTTCAATTTGGCACGGTGGAGGAATTCCTTACTCAACTTGCCTTGCTCACCAACGTCGAAGCCGAAGATGATCCGAAGGATGCTTCCGATAAAATCCGGCTCTCCACCATCCACCAGGCAAAGGGACTGGAGTTCGAGGTGGTGTTTGTGATCATGCTTTGCGACGGATTATTTCCCTCTGCCCGCTCGACCGAAAGCGCCGACGGGGAGGAGGAGGAAAGACGCTTGTTTTACGTTTCCATCACGCGGGCGAAAAACGAACTATATCTGACTTACCCAATGATACGCGGTGGTTTCGGGGCGGCCGGTATGGATATTTATCAATCGCCTTCCCGCTTTCTTGCCGAAATCCCGAAAGCGCTCCTGAACGAATGGAAACTGCATTAACCCCCAACCATCCAGGGGAACAGCGCCCCGATGCTGGCGGAGCGATGCCGTCACGCCCTTGGCATTTCCGCAGGGATCATAGTCCTCGTCCACCAGACGCCTGAACAGATTGGATTCGCATAAATGCGGCACGCCATTGCGCCGGATTTCGCCAAGCAGT
This sequence comes from uncultured Verrucomicrobia subdivision 3 bacterium, assembly GCA_903888765.1. Taxonomy (GTDB): domain Bacteria; phylum Verrucomicrobiota; class Verrucomicrobiia; order Limisphaerales; family UBA11358; genus UBA11358. The sequence goes on from CAISVF010000041.1 coordinate 37,816, forward strand.
TCGCTGGTTGGGTCCCCGTCAAGCCCCGGGCAGGGGACTTTTTCCAACTCAGCTTTTGCTCAGCCGTTCCACGGGTTTTTCAAAAAACATCTGATGCGCCTCTTCGAGGATGCCAGGGATGCGGTCTGCAAACGGGCTGTTTTTCAATGCTTCGCGCAAATCCACCTCGCGCAACTTGGCGGCGTTCTCGCCGGGAAACCAATGTTCCGCCTGGCCCAGCAGGTTATAACGCATCTTGCCCCAAGCCGTCATTTCCAGCGGTTTGCCGTAGGTCCACAAACGTAAAATTTCGGAAATATTGATCTGCCCCGGCACATCCACATAGTTCGGCAGACCCTCAAACCACCGGGCGCACCAGTCCGCACCGAGCGAGGTTTCCATGGCTGCGCGCCAACGTTTTTCGATGGGGGCAATGGTAGCGGCGATTTGATCGTAATATTCCAGGGCCGCGACATGTTCATCAAAATCACCTGGCCGGGCTGCGCCGCAACTCAGCGTGTGGACTTCCGGCCGGTTCAAACAATAAAGATCATTGAACTGCATCGGGCTGAGGGGGGCTGAGAGGGTTTTGATTTTTTCACCCGGCTCCTGCAATTTGCCGCCCTTGTCATTGGGGCTGATAATAAACACGCCCATATCGCGCCGGGCCGCCGCCTGGACAGCCGCCCGGTTCAAGTCATTGACAAAATACCAGTGCAGGTTGACGTAATCAAATTCGCCGGAGTTAATCGCTTCAAGAATAGTGTCCGTCGTGCCATGGGTGGAAAAACCAATAAAGCGGCAGCGGCCGGCTTTCTGCAACTGGCGGGCGGCCTCAAGGCAGCCGCCCGGTTTCAGCGACCAGTCCAGCGTTTCCCGGTGGTTGATCCCATGCAGAGACAGCAGATCCACATGGTCGAGCTTAAGATATTTCATCGACAGATCGAAGGTCTTGAGAAATTCGGCGGCGCTCGCCTGCGGCGCAACTTTGGTCTGCACAATCATGCGATCGCGCGGCAGCTTGGGCAGCACTTCACCCAGTTGCATTTCGGACGTGCCATAACCGCGAGCGGTCTCAATATGATTAATGCCCAGCTCTAGCGCACGGTGAATGCAGGCTTCGAGGTTTTCCTGATTGGCACGGGGAATATCCTGGGGCGGGACATCCTGCCATTTATGCTGATACCGCATCCCTCCGCAGGAAATCACCGGCATCTGCAAATTGGTCCGGCCAAAGCGACGATATTTCATGGAGCGCACAGTAAAGCGAGTCCGGCGACAAGGCAAGTCGCGGTGCAAAAAACGGCGGCTACGAATACCCGCTGTTTATGCTGACGCTGGGCAGGAAAGGGTGGGAAGCGGTTCGAAGCAGGTGACAGATGGGCAA
>CAISVF010000042.1 GCA_903888765.1 uncultured Verrucomicrobia subdivision 3 bacterium
CCAGAACGTCAAGTCGCTGCGCTTCGGTGTGGTAGAAATTGTGGTACATGATTCGCGAGTGATTCAGATCGAAAAAACGGAACGAGTGCGATTGGACCAAGCGAAAAAGAGTCCCAAAACGATTTAATCAATAATTTTGCAGGCAGCTGACCGGACTACCGGAAGTTCCCATGAAAACAAAAAATACAATATTACATGCGGAACAGGATTCAAACATGGTTGTGCGCGTTACTCGCGGCTGGTTTGCTACTGGCGGCACGCCCGGTTACGGCAACGATTGAGATTCTCAACGTCTCCTACGACGTCACCCGTGAATTTTATCAGGATTTTAATCAGGTCTTTGCCGCCCAGTGGAAGGAAAAGACGGGTGACGCGGTAGTTGTCAACCAGTCGCACGGGGGCTCCAGCAAACAGGCGCAGTCGGTCGTAAATGGGCTCGAAGCCGATGTGGTGACCATGAACCAGCCGGTGGATGTGGATGTCTTATTTTCCAGCGCCCGGCTGATACCGCAAAATTGGGCCGCACGCCTGCCCAATCACAGCGTGCCCTATAACTCGACGATTGTATTTGTCGTCCGCCGGGGAAATCCGAAAAACATTCACCAATGGGAAGACCTCGTGCAATCCGGCGTATCAATTATAGTTCCGAATCCGAAAACATCGGGCAACGGACGCTACAGTTATCTTGCCGCTTGGGGACACGCGCTGAGGAAGTCCGCCGGTGACGAGCAACAGGCCCGCGAGTTTGTGGGGAAACTCTTTGCGGCAGTGCCTGTGCTGGACACCGGCGGACGAGGCGCAACCTCAACCTTTGCCAGCCATGGCATTGGCGACGCCTTGCTGACGTTTGAGAACGAGGCGGCGCTGGTGCAAAAAACTTTTCCGGACGAGGCTTTGGAAGTGGTGGTGCCGCGGGACAGCATCCTGGCGGAAAACCCGGTGGCGTGGGTGGACCGCAATGTGCAAAGGCATCATACCGAAGCGTTGTCCCGGGCCTACCTGGAATATCTTTACAGCGAGGCTGGGCAGGCACTTGCAGCGAAATACTATTTTCGCCCGAAAAGTCCGGCGGCCTTGGCGGCTTTTCCCGGACGCTTCAAGGCGATTGAGTTTTATACCGTGAATGAAATTGCGGGAGGCTGGGTGAAGGCTCAAAAAGTCCATTTTGCCGACGGGGGAATTTTCGACCAGATCTATCAAGCCAACAAATGAGGCCGGGACTCTTGCGAAATCCACACGTATCAAGTCATTGGCCTCAAAATTTTCCGACGCTCAAAAAGCGAGGACCACTCTGAATATTAAATACGGGAGCTTACCGGACCGCCGGAGGTTGCCGGCGAAACTGAACCAAACGAAGAACACCATCATCATGAAAACATCGAATCTAAACAAAATCCTGACCCTCGGCCTGACTTTGGCCGGTGCGGTTTTCACCTATGAAACCAAGGCGGACGTCACCGTGACCATCGAAGGCGGCAGTGCCAGTTCAAGCGTGTTGTTTGACCGCGCGACGAATTTCTTCACCTCCTCTGGGGCGCTGACCAATGTGATCATCACGGGCGGAGGCAACGTTGGCCGGTTCCAAGGTTACCGCACGGGGGCGTTAGCGAGCTATAAAACCATCACACTCGACATCAACGTCGCAAACGGTGCCATCAACGGTCTGCAGGCGCTCGTAAATCAGCACGCGTACACCGGTGACACTAATGTTTTGGGGCAACAAGTGGTGCCCACGTTTGTGGACTCGGCGACGAGCCCGGAAGCGGTTGGCTTTAGTTCCAGCACACTGACGGCCTTGCCGACTTATGTCGTGCCGCTGGTATTCATCAAGAACACCAACTCAGCGGACACGGCGGGCATCACCAATTTGAGCCGGCAGCAGGCGGTGACACTGGAAACCTCTTCGCCGTTGCAGGCGGCCTTCTACGGCGGTACCAGCATCAATAAGGTTTATTTCGTCGGGCGCAATAGTCAGGCGGCCGTACGCACGGAAATTGACCTCGTCATCCAGAATACGGCGAATATCGTGACTTACACCAATTTCGGCAGCACGCCGGTGTTGGACACATCGGCGGATCCGGGATACGGCGCAGCCAGTGGTGTGTATAATGCCGTTGTCGCTCTGACGAATGCCATCGGCACGGTTGCGGTGCAGAACGTCAAGGTGGGCGTGGCTCCGATTCCCTACGAGGGCGTGCCGTATTCCGTCACCAATGTCATCAACGGCAGCTATCCGATTTGGGCTTACGAAAATTATTATTACATCACCACGGGCACCGGCGCGCCGGACGGACCGCACTTGGACGTCATCAACGCGTATTACGCAGGCGTCACCAACGCCTCGTTCCAGAGTTCGTTCAATCCGGTCTTCAAGACTAATTATATTCCGAATGGATCATTGAAAGTGTCTCGCAGCGTGGATGGCGGAGCTATCAGCCTCTTGCCCGGCTTTTTTCAATGATTCGGCACCAACCTCAGTTCATTTACATCGCATGAAAAAAATTATCTTATCTAGCCTCGCGCTGCTGGCCGCCTTGGCCGTGCCGCCGGCGCGGGCATGGACCTACAACGACAACGACTTGTTGCTGGTGTTCCGTAAAAGCGGGCATCCGAACCTCGAGTTCGATTTGGGCAGCGTCAGCAACCTGCTGAATCGTGCCACCGGCTACACCACGAATATAGTCGGTTGGGATTCCACGCTAGTGACCGGCGAATTCGGCACCGACTTGACCGGCGTCAAGGTCATCCTCTTAGCCGCCACCAGCAAAGCCAACCCGACGCCGACAGCGTGGTTGAGCGGTGCCGAGCCGAATACCACCGCCTATAACGTCAGCCTCTCGGCTTGGAACGCCAACTTGCAAGGCATCATCAGCGCCGTGGGTTCCAAGCCACTGTATCCGATCCTCATTCCTACGAACGGGGCCAATGGCTACTCAATTGATCCGGGCGGCTCTACCGCTTACGCCGCCTACGATTACATCGTGACGGGCGGAACGTTGAGCAGCACAAAAATCCCGAAACTCGGCGGCAATGCGGCCTTCATAGTTGAACAGGCTATTCCTGGTTCGCTTGACTTCTGGCAAATCCAGCCGACGAGCGGTTCGCCGGCACCGCCCGACTACCTCGTGGGCACGATCACGCTCGCCACGGACGGCACGCTGACTTTCGTGGCCGGCCCGAGGGCCGCAACGGTCAGCGGGACGACGCGGGATAGCAACGTCAGTGCGGTGTCGTTCTCGACCACGGTGGGCAACCATTATTCGTTGGCTTTCACCAACCAGTTGAGGGCGCCGGTTTCCACTTGGCCGGTGGATAGCCAGATCGTGGTGGGCAATGGCAATGTGAAAACCATCAATCACACGAACTCCGGCAGTGCCGAGTTTTACCGGATCATCGCTCAATAAACCTCAGCTGGGATATGCGGGCAGGCCTGGGATCACGCTCTTGGGCCTGCCTCCTATCATCGAATTCGTCGAGAGGACATCCACAACGAATGAATTACTTTTTGCAAATAATTTTTGCCGCCGTCTTTGGCTGCGTATTCGCGCGGCCGGCCGCCGGTGCCGCTGCGGAAGAGGCAACGGCAACGAACCGGACGGCTGGCGTGAATATCCGAGCCTATCAAATTGAGGGGAATTCCCTTCTGCCGCCGGAAAATTTTCGGGTGCTGTCCAATTACACCGGCACCAATGTCTCCTTTGCCGGGCTGCGCGAAGGGCTTGGCAAGGTGCAGTTGCGGTATCACGAGCTGGGCTTCCCGACCATCAGCGTAACGTTGCCGCCGCAGAAGCTGACGAATGGTGTGGTGCGGATTAAAATCATCGAAGGCAGGCTCGACGCCATTAAAATAACCGGAAACAAACATTTCAATGACGACAACATCCGCCGGGCGTTGCCGGGCCTAACAACGAATATTTTGCTGAACACAAAATGGTTCCAGCCGGAGCTCGACGCGGCCAACCAAAACCGCGACCGCCAAATTTATCCCGTAATCAGCCCGGGTTTTGAGCCGGGCGCAACCACCCTGGAACTGAAGGTCAAGGACCGGTTGCCGCTGCACGGCCGCCTGGAGATCAATGACAAATCCTCCCCTGGCACTCCACTGCTGCGCATGGATACGGCGGTGCAATACGGCAATCTCTGGCAGCGCGAACATCAGTTGGGTTTTGACTATAATTTTTCGCCGCAGGAATACAAACCCGTCGGCAGCGTGCCCGCCTTCTACGATTTGCCGATGGTGGCGAGTTACAGCGCATTTTACCGTTTGCCACTGGGCGGCGCACCGGCGCTGCGCGAGGAGGCCGAGCGCCAGCCCGTGAACTTTGGCTTTGACGAGGTCAGCCATAAATTCAATTTGCCACCGCCGACCGGCCATCCGGATTTGACGCTGTATGCCTCGCGTTCCGTAGCCGCCACCCCCGTGCGCTACGGGCCGCTTTCGGTCATCTTCACCAACCCGCTGGTGGACATCAATTCACGGTTCGCTCAGCAGGATTTCACCTTCAACAACAATCTCGGGGCCAAGCTGACCGTGCCCCTGCGCGAAATCGCCGGCGCGCATGCGTCCGTCTTTCTGGGCGCGGATTTCAAAACCTACACGGCACCGTCCTATTCCACGAACCTTACCTACTTCGACCTTTATTCGATTGTGAACGGCAGCCGCGGCCCCAGCATTGTCGACCGGACCATCGGTCTGCCATCCAATCATCGCGCCGATTTGGATTATATCCCGCTTTCCTGCGGTTTTTCGGCTACCCGTCCCGACCCCTACGGCAGTTTCGCGCTTAGTTACGGGCAAAGCATTTTTCTGTCGTCGCTCGCCTCCGCGCGGACGAATTTTCAGACCGTTGCCGGGGCGGCAGGTGCCGGCGGCGATTACACGACCATCAACGCCGGCCTCGCCCGTGAACAGAAACTTTTTGGCGACTGGTCGGCGCTGCTGAACGTCGCCGGCCAATGGGCGAGCGCGCCGCTCATCAGCAATGAACAATTTTCCCTCGGTGGCACCGGCGGCGTGCGTGGATACCAACAAGGTGAAATCTATGGCGACACTGGCTGGCGCGCAATGCTCGACCTCCGCGCGCCCTCGGTCGTGACCGGATATTTCCCCACACAGGAGGGAACTCTGCCAGCTGAGCTGCGCACCTCGGTGTTCATGGACTATGGGCAAACTTCCCTGGTGAGCCGGTCCACCGCGGCGGATCTGACTTACGTGCAATGGGGCGCGGGCGTCAGCTTTCTGCTCACCATCGGTGAGCATTTGGACGCGCGGCTGACCCTGGCATGGGCGCTCAAGGATTCGCCCGTAACAGCCGCCGGCACGGCGCAAGGTTACTTTTCCGTCGGGGTGCAATTTTGAATCTGATGACGAACCAAATTCTACAAGTTTTGAGCCGGCTGGGGCTGGTCGCAATTGTCTTTGCCGCTAGCCGGACGGGGCGTGCCTTGGCCAATCCCACCGGCCTCTCAGTCGGTCTCGGCAGTGCCACCGCGCAGGAGCTCGGTTCACAGCTCAACGTCACGGTCGGCCAGACGGCGATTTTAAACTGGAGCACTTTCAACATCGGTGCGGGGGAAACGACTTCCTTTCTCCAGCCGTCGGCCAATTCCGTTACCTTCAACCTCATTGGCGACCGTAATCCATCACAGATTTTCGGCAATCTCAACGCCAGTGGCACGGTGATTCTGGCAAACGCGAACGGTTTTTATTTCGGGCCGGACTCCCTGATCAAGGTCGGCGGCAGTTTCATCGCCACCACCGCGCCGCTCGCGCCGGATTTTGGCTCCGGCGGTATGTGGCTGTTCAACGGCATGCCGCCGCTGGCCAATATCATCAACTACGGCCAGATTGAAGTCGGCACCGGCAAGTCGCTTTATCTCATCGCCGAAAAAATTGAGAACCACGGCACGCTCGCCGCGCCGCAGGGAGACATCGGGTTGCTCGCGGGTGATACGGTGCTGGTCAGCGAACGTCCGGACGGCCGCGGTTTGAGCGCCACAACGCTGCTGCCGCAAGGCTGCGTAGACAACTTTGGCCGCGTCACCGCGGATGCTGGCACCATCGCCCTCAGTGCCAAGGTGGTGAATCAGGATGGCATTTTGCAGGCCGATAGCATTGCGCAGAAAAACGGCGCCATTGAGTTGGTCGCAGCCGACACCGTCAATCTCGGCGCGGATTCGCAAATCCTCGCGCGCGGGGATGATTCAGCCGGAGGTAGTCCGGGCGGAACGGTCACGCTGAAAGCAGACCATGCTTTCAGCGATCGCGCCGGCGGTCAAATGGTCACCACCGGCGGCGTGAATGGCGGCACGGGCGGCAACATCGAAGTTAGCGCGCCGAACATCCAATCGCTGGATTCCGCGATGAACGCAAGCGCGCAAACCGGTTTTTCCGGCGGCGAATTTCTGCTCGACCCGCTTAACATTTCCCTGGACAGCTCCGGCAGCACCACCACGCCGCCGGACCGCAGCGGCACGCTCAATGGCTCCGCCAACAGCTCCGCGACGTGGAACGTGAATGTCAACACCGCGTTCAAGAATAAAAACTTTTCGCAGATTTTATTGGAAGCCAGCGGTAATATTTCCTTGAGCGCGGGCTTGAACTGGAATTTGAGCACCAGCACCGGTTTGACGGCTGGCCAGCTTACCTTGCTGGCGGGCGGCGACATCACTTTTGGCAACAATTCCAAGATCACCGACGCAAACGCCTGGTCCATCGCGCTGGAATCGGGATATAGCTTCGGGCGAAATACCATCAGCTCCGGCAGCGGCAACGTTTATCTCAATGGTGGCAGCGGCCAATCACAGAACGGCAGCATTCAGCTTGGCTCCGGCTCGGTGAATCTCCTGGCGGGTCTGGGCATCTGGCTCGGTTCCGGTTCGATAACGACTTCCGGTAATGTTTCCGGACTGGCCGGCGGTGACATCACCTTTGGCTCCGGCTCAGCCATTTCCACCAGCGCAGCAGGCGGGGTCACCTTGGAGGCCGGCTACAATTTTGCCAGTGGTGGCGTGACCACCGGCGGTAATAAATTTGGAACGACCTATTACGGAAATATTTATCTGAACGGCGGCAGCAGCGGCACGACGAGTGGTAATATCCAGACGTCCGCCGGTTCCGTCAACTTGATTGCGGGGCAGGACGTGCTGCTGGCCTCGAAGAGGAATCACAGCAGCCAAATTGCTTCCGGCTCGGTGTTCACGTCCGGCGGCGGCGGCATTTTCGTGGATGCCCTCGCCGGCAACATTGACGCCGGCACCGCCAACGGCGGCATCAACGCCGGTTCGCAATCCGGCGATTACCGGTTTCTAGCTTCCGGAGCCGTGCTGAATCCGGTGCTCGGCAGCATCGCCACCGCCGCCGGCGGCAATGTGACGCTCATTGCCGGCAACAATGTTGACAGTTCGCCCGTGTTTCAATCCAAGCAATTCAACGCCGCCTCCGGCGCATTCGGTGCCGGCGATGTGAACATTATCGCCGGCAACCAGATCAATGGAAATTTCCTGCTGGCGAATGGTGTCGGCACGATGCTGGCCGGCGTGTCGGTGACCAGCGCCCAAGCCGCCAGTCTGCAAAATCCAGCGGCGAATCCTGCGGTTTATGCTGCGACATTGGGCGATTTGACCGCTATCGTGAAGGCCGGCGGCGGCACGAAAGGCAACATCGGCGGCCCGGAATATTCCGGGGCTTCGAGTTCGGCGGTCTCGTTAAGTTTGATTCAAGGTTCCTGGAATGTTTTTGCGGCGGACAACCTTCTCCTCAAGGAAGTCAACAATCCGAACGGCACTTTCAATTCCGCTAATTCGTTTCTTTACAATTACGGCGCGGATGCGGCGGCGCATTTTTGGGCCGGCAATGGCATCGAACTGGCCGGCGGCATCACCGGCGGCAATCTGTCGCGTTCTGGTGCAAACAAACTGATCGTCTACGCACCGCAGTTGAGTCTGAACGCCGGTGCCGGCGGCATCAAGGTGGACAATGCCATCATTCTCGCGCCTTCGCTCGAAGGTTCCCTGAACCTCGTCATCCGCAATGGTGGCAATTTGACCGGGCCGGCCTCCGGCACGCTCAGCGGCATCACTATGTCCGACAGCGACTCGCCGGATTACCGCACCTTCAGCACCGGCCACGCGGCATCGTCGTTGCATATAAACGATTCGTATCCGGTGGCGGTGAATGTTGCCGGCAGCATTGACAATTTCAATCTCGTGGTTCCCACTTTTGCCCAAATTTCCGTCGGCGGTGACGCGTATGATTTTGGGTTTTCCGGACGGAACCTGTCCGCGCGCCAAACCACCTCGATCAACGTGGCGGGATCCATCAGCTACCAGGCCTTTTCGATTGATAACCCCAACAACGTCCTCGGCAATCTGGGACTCAACCTGAAAGGCCCGGGAAATTTCAGCGTTTCGGCGGCCAGCATGGATCTCGGCGTCTCGGAAGGCATCTCCGTGGCGGAACTGGATCCGGAGGATGCGGGCGATGCGGGGCTGGCGGCAATTTCTCCCCATGGTGCCAATTTGACCGTCACCACCACCGGAGACTTGACCATGACCTCGACCAAAATTTCCAACGAAAGCTATCATGGTGGAATTACCCTGAGCGTTGGCAGGGTGCTGAACGTTGGCAACGAATATTCAATTTATGGCGATTTGACCTCTTCCAAGGGAATTTTCACGGTAAGCGGGGGCGATGTTTCAATCAAAGCTCATGGCGATGTGAATGTGAATGGCTCGCGCATTGCCACCTATGACGGTGGCAATATTTCCGTCGTTTCCGAGACCGGCGATGTGAATGCCGGGACCGGCGACTCCGGATTGGACATTTATGTCTATCCCCAGCAGCTCGACCCGGCATCTGGCAAGCTCGTCGGTTCCAAGAATGATTCGACCGATGCGCACGAAATCCAGCTTAGCGGCATTCTGGCACTCACGCTTTACGGCACGGACGCCAATCTGGGCAACATCACCATCAACACACCGAAAGGCAGCGTCAACGCCAGCCAGGGGGGCATGATGCAAATTGCCCTGAATAATGCGGACACGGAAAATAATTTCATCCAAATTGACGCCGGCAAGAACATCAACGCCACCCATTCCGGCATCATCGGCAGCAATGTCAGACTTCAGGCCGGCGGTAATGTCAACGGCGTGATTGTCGGCAGCAGCAGCGTGAACATCGCTGCCCGGCAGAACGTGGACGTGACCGCTGTCAGCGGTGGCAACGTGAACATAGCCGCTTCCGGCACGGTGTCCGGCACAATCGTCGGCGGTGGCGAAGTGAGCGTAAGCGGCGATTCCGTTGACGCCGCCATTCGTGGTGGTTCGGTTTCCGCCGCCGGCGACACCAGCGGCGCAAGTATCGGCGTTCCCGCCTCCAATGTTGCCAAGGAAACCACCCAGACGGCGGATGGCGCCAACACTGTTGCAGGCAAGACCGATTCCACTGACGAAGACGGATTGAATAAAAAGAAGAAAGGCATCGCGCTGGCGCAAAAAGTAAGCCGCGTGACCCTGCTGTTGCCGCCGAATAAATAAAAGTCCCTCGCCGCCTGTACCCTGCTTAAAGAAAATTATAAATCATGATTACCTCCCTCCACCCGATTCTGGCCAATGCGGCCGTGTATGCCATTGAAAATGCGACGACCGAAGGAAAGATCACCGTTCTAGTGCTGCTGCTGTTATCGCTCTTCAGCTGGACGATCATCATCTCCAAATTTCGCCAGTTGCACACGGCGCGGCGGGCCAGCAAAAAATTCATGGCGGCATACGCCAGTACCCGCGACCCTCTTGATATCAAGAAGCGCGGCGAGGAATTCGCCGGCGCGCCGGCTTACGCCCTTTACGAGCGTGGTGCGGACGAAGTGCTGTATCATTTGAAAAATAACCCGGTGGTCGTTAAAGGAGCCGTGGTCTTACAGGGAGATGGCAATGGCAATACAGATCATCTAGCCCGGGCCATCACCACAAAAATCAGCACTTCCTCGTATGAAGCCGTAAAAGTGGTGCTGGAGGAGGCCGCCTCGGCCCAGGCGATGGCGCTGGAGAAAGGAATGATTGTTCTGTCCACCGCCGTGGCGGGTGGGCCCTTCATCGGTCTGCTGGGCACGGTCTGGGGCGTCATGTCCACCTTTGCGGGTATTGCCGAGAAGAACTCTGCCAGTTTGACTGCCATGGCCCCGGGCGTGGCGGCGGCGCTGGTGGCCACCGTGACGGGCCTGCTCGTCGCCATTCCGGCGATGTTCGGCTACAACTTCATGGTGACGACCGTGCGGCATATCACCCAGGAGTTGGACGGGTTTGCTTCGCGCTACGCCAATCAACTGGAGCACGCTTACGTGGATAATCGGGACATTGAGGACAAGATTGCCGGAGCCTTGAAACGGAATCAGCAATCGGCTCCCTGACCAACGGTGAAACGAGGAATCGTTCCATGAAGAAGTGTTCGCGCAGCGCGCATGAGTCGCTGACGGAGTTAAACATCACGCCCCTGCTGGATCTGGCGTTTGTGTTGCTGGTGATATTCATCATCACCACCATTCCGCCCGTGAAAGACATGGACCTGAAACTTCCGCTGGCGGCCAAGCACCAGAAAGATCCGCCGCACAAGGCCAAGTACATTTCAGTGCAGGCGGATGGCAATCTGTTCCTGGACCGGCAGGAGCTTAAATTGAGCGAATTATTGGGTACCTTGATCAGTATGCGGACGGATGACCCGGACTTGAATGTGATTGTGCGGGGCGATGCCCACACCAAATACAAACAGATTCGCGCCGTGTTGGACCTGTGTCAGCAGGCGAACATCGTGAAGGTGGATCTGGCCACGGAGATCGGGAAATGATACCGCAATCCCAACCCAAAAACCCGAAGAATTCCTCCAAGGCGAACCTCGTCATTTCGGCTATTTTTCACGCCATTCTGCTGGGGACGATGTTTTATTTTGCCGCCCGGGAAGGTTTGCTGGGCAAGAAAATCCAGACCATCACGGCCGAGATGGTGAAGGAAAAGAAGCCGGAGCCGGAAAAGCCCAAGCCTCAGCCGCCCAAAGTGGAGACTCCCAAAATCGAAGCACCAAAAATCGAAGCTCCCAAGGTGGAAACTGCCCGGGTGGCCGCGCCACCTAGCGTGGCTCCGCCCGTGGTCGCGCCGCCGGCGAACGATGTGCCTGCATTTGAATTTGAGGGTGGCAAGGCAGTGAACTCCGAGAGTGATCCGGTGCAATTGTATAAGGGCTATATTGAATACACCCTGCGCTCCAAATGGAACCGTCCGGAAAACCTGCCCGACGACAATTATGTGGCTGAAGTGGAGGTGGCGGTGGATCGGACGGGCAAGTTGAGCCAGCAGAATTGGCTCAAAGGCTCGGGCGATGCCCAATGGGATCAAACCGTAAAAGAGGTGTTTAAAAGCGTATCGGTTATTGACCGGCGCCCGCCGACCAATTTTCCTCCGGTGGTCACCATTCGCTTTGATGTGCAAGAA
>CAISVF010000043.1 GCA_903888765.1 uncultured Verrucomicrobia subdivision 3 bacterium
CATAGCCCTCACCGATGAAATGGCCGAGCGCCAGCGACTGGAGCGGGAGTTGCTGGAAATCAGTGAACGGGAGCAACGTCGCATCGGGCAGGATTTGCACGATGGTTTGTGTCAGCATCTCACCGGGGCAACCCTGGCTGGCCAGGTTCTGGAAGAAAAACTTGCCACCCTCGGCCTGGCTGAGGCGGCGGATGCCAGCAAAGTGGTGGAGATCGTGGAAGAAGGCATCAATCTTTCACGGGGGCTGGCCAAAGGATTATACCCGGTGGAAATTGAAGCCGACGGCCTGATGCTGGCCCTGGAGGAATTCGCCACCACCACCAGCACGCTTTACAAGGTCGCCTGCCGGTTCGAATGCGATTCCCCGGTGTTGATTCACGACACGGCCAATGCCGGCCATCTTTATCGGATTGCCCAGGAAGCCGTCCGGAACGCCATCAAACACGGCAAGGCAAAAAACATTTTGATCCGCCTGGAAGCCGGCGAGGCGGGCAATGAATTGTCCGTCAAAGATGACGGAACGGGCCTACCCGAACCACCGCTGGATAACCGAATTGTGGGAAGGAGAGAAGCATTTCAGCATTGTAGTGCGGCTTCCCGAGACGCAGCGCAGTCTGGCTAACTTAAAAAAGGTGCTCGTTGACACTCCGGACGGACTGCACATTCCGCTGGAACTCGTGGCCGCCTTCAAGGAAACCAGCGGCAGCATGAATATCAGCCGCGAAGCGGGCACGCGTCTTTCCGCAGTCAGTATCTTCATCAAAGGCCGTGACATGGGCGGGGTGGTGGCGGATATGCAAGAGCGCATCGGCAAAATTCAGGTGCCGCACGGCTGGTACGTGACGTGGAGCGGTGAATTTGAAAATCAGCAGCGCGCCATGAAACGGCTGTCCATTATCGTCCCCATCAGCATCTTTCTCATCTTTATCCTGCTGTTCAACGCCTTTAAATCGGTCAAGAGCGCACTGTTGATTCTGGTCAACGTGCCGCTTGGACTCATCGGGGGTATCACCGCACTGCTGATAACGGGAATCCCCTTGAGCGTTTCCGGATCCATCGGTTTCATCGCCCTTTTCGGTCAGGCGGTGCTAAACGGTGTGGTCATGGTCAGCTATTTCAACCAGCTGCAGGACGAAGGGCTCAAGCCTTATGAAGCTGTTCTGCAGGGTGCCACCACGCGCTTGCGCACCGTTTTGATGACCGCGCTATTGGCCATTCTCGGTCTGCTGCCGATGGCGCTCTCGCATGGAATCGGTTCGGAAACTCAGCGGCCGCTAGCCATTGTCATCATCGGTGGGTTGGTTTCTGCCACGCTGCTAACCTTAATGGTATTGCCAACGCTTTATCTGGTGATCGAGCAAAGAAATTCCGTGCCGAAGTGATATCCCTTATGGTAAACATTCGCTATGAAATTGCAAGTTCCGGGGAATGGCATAACTATGCCGGTCAGAATTGTACGCCGTGCTATTAACCGGCTGTGCAATATCTCCGGGAATTTAAAATTTAACGGAAAAGTGATCCAAGCTGGCTTGATCCCTATTTTTAGAGCTACAAAACACCAGATCATTTTGCGGGACAGCATGAGATTATGCCTCCTCCACAGCAGCTACGATGAATTTATACCCAGTTGTTTAAGTGGTTTGCGGGCTGATTTGCTGGGTTCCTCTGCACCGAAAATTTACTCTGGCAGGATGACAATTTTTCGAAACATACTTAGTGGCAGCTTGCAGAAAGGGATTCAGGATAAAATATCATTGGTGCCGACTGATGGGGGGCGGTGGCTTTGAAACGAGTTGGGACATGGTTAAAAGAGTTGGGAGGGCCACTGGCGGTGGCGGCGATATTCATTACCGCCGGCTTTTACCAACAGGAACTGCTGGTTCAACTGGGAATTACGTCGGTGGCCCAATTTCGAAAAGTTTTTCCC
>CAISVF010000044.1 GCA_903888765.1 uncultured Verrucomicrobia subdivision 3 bacterium
CTGGGCGGCTTCCTGGCGCGCACAGGCGACGGCCAACCGGGCTGGCAAACCATCTGGCGTGGCTGGCACCGCTTGATGTGGATGTGCCAGGGATTAGAAACTTTGCAACACCCATCGAAAAGATGTGGGTAATGACAAGGCGTGAACGCCGCTTCACTTCACGCATACCAACACGCGTTAAAATCTTTCAACGTTCTCGTCCGTTCACACGCTGAAGCGACCTGAAGGTCGCGCTCCATCCGCGAATCCCACCGGTCTTCAAATCCATCAGCCCCGGGTTTCCGCCTTCGCATCTGCTACGACGTGACAGGTGCAGTCCGCACCGGAATCCGTGCCGGATGGGCCACCAGCGCCTACCCTGGGAAACCGTTCCCCAATTCTGCGTCAGGAGCGCGGTGTTTACGCCGCTTCAACTTCCGCCAATCAGCACGCATAGATATTTTCCAACGCTCTCGCCAATCCGAACGTTGAAGCGGGCTGAAGCCCGCGCTCCCAGCGCTCCTATTCGCTGCGTTGCCACGGGAGGCGTTCGTAGTCATCGCGGTGACGGGCGCTGCTCCACGGCCACTCGTGGGCGGTTTTTGCCAGATACGCTTTCACGGGATTCTGTTCCGTGTAACGGATGGATCGCTTTAAGTGCGCCTCATCGCGGATGAGCGTGTCGTAATAATCTTCCTCCCAAAATTTTCCGCTGCGATTCAGAAGCACATTCGCCATCCGCGATGACTTACCTTTCCAGCCGTTAATCAGCTTCACCACTGGCACGTCCCAAACATCTACAACCAGATGAACATGATTCGGCATGACTACCCACGCCTGCATCCGATAGTCGCGCCCTTCAGCTTCGAGCAAAGTCTTCTCAACAAGTCCCGCCACATCCTGCCGCCGAAGCCAGCACTCGCCGTGTCCGCGATCCAGCCACGCTTCAAGCTTCTGACGCTTCGCGGAATCATCCGGCTCTTTCAAAATGGCTTCAAACTCCGCGCGTCGTGTGACCGGAAAGGAATCGTGAAGCTGAAACGTGACGAATTGCGTGACGCCCGGCGCGTCGAAGTGCGGCAGAAAACCACGTTGATGCCAACCGCGAAAACCTTTCTTCAATTCGGCCACGGATGGTTTCCAATCCCACTCGCGTTTTGCGCGGATGAGTTCGATTAGGCCGAGATTCTTCGGCGGCGTGCGGCGAATTGGTTTCGGCGATTCCATTGCGCAAGGAGCGCGGCATTTGTGCCGCTTCAACGCCCGATTGTAGGGAGACTCTGGAAAATTTCGAGCGTTCCGTTTATACGAACTTTGAAGCGGCGTGAACGCCGCGCTCCGGTTACTGCTTCACCGGCTCAAATCATTTCGCCTTCCGTCACGGTTTTGAGCCGGTGATCTCGCCCAGCAGCCGGAAAAATTCCCGTTTCCGCGCAGAGGAGATGCCCCAGTTCACCGGGATGCTCTGGTAACCTTCGGCAAAACCCTCGTCCTTGCGCCGGAAATCAAAGAAGCCCCACGACGCATGCTCGCCCACGGCGGCGGTGAAATTGTTCGTCGGTCGGTCGAAATCGTAGTGGTCGTCTTCGTTGAAGAGGATGGGCTTCGGCGACGCGGACAACGCCCGGGTCTGGCGGACAAGTTCGGCCACGGCGGCCGGCAATTTCATGCCGTTGCCGTGCAGCAGCAGATAATCGGCGACGGCCACCACGTTCGTCCCGGGTGCAACGCCGCCGCGATACGAGGTGCTGACGAGCAACCGGTGTCCGGCCACGTGCTGCCGTTGCACGCGCTGGATGAGTTCAGGCACGCGGGCGGGCTTGAGGATTTCGTGGTCGTAGGACTGGGTGCATTCGTTGTCGATCTCCACGAGCACATTGCGCCAGCCGTGGTTGAGCAGCCAGCGGGTGGTGTCGTCGGTGGCGCGGATGACGGCGGCCTCGTTCGTCAGGCGCTGGTCCTGGCCGAAATAGAAGTAGCCGAGGATGACGACCATGCCGAGTTCGTCCGCGCGGTCGAGAATCTTTTCCAGCCGGGCAAAATCATTGGTGCGGAGCGTGCCGTCCGGATTGAAGGCAGAGTTCTCCCACGGCTGGGATTTGGAATAGCCCTCCGGCGAGCCGCCTTGCAGGTTGAGCGTGACGGCGAGCAGCCCGGGCCGCCGCCAGTCCGGCAGGGCGGCGATGAACTCGCGGGTGTTGCGGTCGGCGTCCCAACGACGGGTGTCGGGATACGCCCAGCGCGCGACAGTGTTGGTGTTCCGGTCGTCGAACGTGCCTTGCACCATCCGGGAGTTGAGCAGCAAACCCTCGATACGGTGCTGTTGCCAGACGCGCCCGGCGTAGGTGGGCTGGCCGTTGATCTGGAAATCTTCGCCGACGATGGAGATCACCGTGTTGGTGCGGGCAACTGCGCACCATGGTGCGACGCAGCTGAACAGCAGCACGAGGAGGAGCGAAGTGCGTTTCATCGTCGGGTGTGTGGTTGCGGACAGACAGCGGGTTTTACTTCTCCGTCGGCCAGTGTTCCGCATCCCACTCCGGCAGATAAGGCAGATGCAGGTTGGTGGGCGTGGTGAAGACGACTGGCCAGAAGATGTAGGAACTGTCGGTCATGCACGGCGTGTAGTGACGTTCGGAGATGAAGATGAAGCGGTCCTTTTGTCCTTCCACGGCGAAGGCGTGCGTGCCCTGGGAATCGTAGGTGGTGGCGGTGTTCGTGCCGGTGCAGGGGTCGCCCATGAGTTCGTATGCGCCGAAGAGGTTCGTGGTCTGGAAATAACTGGATCGGTTGTAGGCCCAGCCAGACATGCCGGAGGTGATAAGGAAATAACGGCCATTGCGCTTGATCATCACGGGCGCTTCGCGGCGGGCGGAGTTCTCGATCTCTTTGTAGGTCTTGGTGCAGGTCAGGAAGTCGTCGCTGAGTTTGACGATGTGCAGGGAGCGTTTCTTGTCCATCTTGCCAGTCAGCGGATCGGATGTGGGCACGACGCGGTCGTAGATGAAGTAGCCGCTGCCGTCGTCGTCCTTGAAGAGGGTGCAGTCCTTGACCTCGCCTTTGTCGGAGATGGGGCGTTGGATTCCAAGGAAGGTGTATCGGCCGTTGATGGTGTCGCTAACGGCGACACCGGCATCCGCTGTTCCGATGTCCTGTCCGTGGTCGCCCGGGTAGCCGACGTAGTGAAACCACATCACGTATTTCTTGGTCTTGTCGTTGAAGATGATCTTGGGCCGCTCGAAACGCATCGGGCCTTTGAGCAGGCTGTTGGGGTCGGTCGAGCAGGAGAGGATTAGCCCTTCACGTTTCCAATCGAAAAGATTGGTGGAGCTATACATCACGACGCCGGTGGTGGTCTTTTGTCCGCCGGCAAGCGTGTTGGTGGCCATGAACGGGCGAAGTTCCATGCCATACCAGTAATACTTGCCGTCGGCAAAGAGGATGCCGCCGTCGTGCGCGTTGATGAGGTGACCGTCGGTATCCAGCCATTTCACGCGCTCGGAAACTTCGCCGTTGTGAAAGCCGTTTGCCGGCTCAGTCCGGGCTAAACCGGCGGAGGTTGCGGACAGGCAGATGCCGACGAGTAGCAGTGACAAACAAGTTGGCTGCACAAAAGTTGTGGCTATTGGATGAAAGCAATTATTGGCGTTCACGGTTTGAATACACTTCTACTCGCTGATCAAATCATGGACAAACAAATTCAGGATTTCCGCTTGAACGAAATTACCCTTGCCCCCTTCAACCGGCTTCGAGCCGAGTATTGATTACGTCGTCACCCAGATCCCGCACTTTGCCTTCGAGGTGCTGGCGCACGGCCACCATCACGCTCCCCACGCAAATGAAAAGCGTCGGCGAAGCCATGGCCATCGGCCGCACGTTCAAGGAAAGCCTGCAAAAATGCCTGCGCTCGCTGGAGACACGGAAGCCGTGTGCCCAACAGTCGCAGCGGCCTGGGCGGCGACGGCAAACCCTGGCGCATCAGCACGGAAGTCTATGGCGACCCCGACATCCTCCCGCGCGACGTCATCAGCCGCAAGCTGAGCGTCCCCAACGCCGAGCGCATCTTCTTCATCCGTCACGCCCTGCGCGCCGGCTTCACCATCGACGAGATTTTCAACCTCACGAAAATTGACCGCTGGTTTCTGGTGCAGATCAAAGAAATCGTGGACTTCGAGGAAGAACTGGCTGGGGTGAAGAATTAGGAACGCCTCAGCTTCGGCCAACCTAGAATCATTCTCAATTTTTGCAAAGCCGGAGGCAAAATCCGGCTATTCTCGCTTGACCGTCACCGGGGGATTTTTGTATAAAATTCCCCGTCTTCATTGGTTTTGGTTCGTTGGCCGTGAACCCTCAATCATGACGACCCAGTTTCAAAACGGGTTAACCACTGCTTGATCGAATTATGAACCGACCACTCATCGCTCGCTTGTTCAACTGCGCCACCGTGCTGGCGGCGCTCACCGCCACCCTCCACGCCGCCGCGCCCTCCGCGCAGCCGCGCACCACAGCCGACCAGCCGCCGGAGGGCGTCTCCAAATCCGACTGGGCCTCCATTCGCGAGGCCTATGATGCCGGGCAGCATTCGTTCAAGCCCATGGCCACCGGCTGGGAGGCGCGGAATGCGGGGCAGCAGTGGCTCACCAGCTTTGACCGGCGCGGCTTTGTCGCCCAGCCGCAGGGGGCGGCATGGCAGTGGGGGCTGGAGCTGAAAAGCTACGGACTCGATGGCAGCGAGCGCGCCATCGGCGGCGTGCCGGCGGTGAAGGCCGCGGGGCAGCGCCTTTCCTACCAGTGGGACGCATCGTTGAACGAGTGGTTCGTCAACGACCGGCGCGGGCTGGAGCACGGCTTCACGGTGGCGCAGCGGCCGGAGGGTCAGGCGGATGCGCCGCTGGCTTTCACCCTCGGCGTGCGCGGCGGGCTGCGTCCGGCCATCGCGGCGGATGCGCTCGGCGTGGCGTTTCAAAATGACAGCGGCACGACGCTGCTGAATTACTCCGGGCTGAAGGTCTGGGATGCTGATGGCAAGGTGCTCGCCTCCCGCTTTGTGGCCGCCGACGGGGGCGTGCGGTTGCTGGTGGTGGAGCGCGGCGCGCGTTACCCCATCACCATCGACCCCATCGCCCAGCAGGCCCTCATCACGGGCAGCAATACCACACCGGGGGATAACTACGCTTTTAACTTCTCTACGGACTACGGCGATGCCTTTGGTCGGGCAGTGGCCATTTCGGGTGATACCGTCGTCATCGGTGCGCCGGGTGAGGACAGCAATGCCACCGGCGTGAATGGCAATGGGGCGGACAACAGCCTGCGCAATTCCGGCGCCGCCTACGTCTTCGTGCGCAGCGGTGGCGTCTGGACCCAGCAGGCCTACCTGAAGGCGAGCAACCCTGTAGGCACGTCAGGAAATAATGAATGGCAAGGCGACAACTTCGGCCAGGCCGTGGCCATTGCGGGCGATACCATCGTCATCGGCGCGCCGGGTGAGAATGGCCACGGCTTGGCTGATGCGACCACGGACACCACGTGGTCCGGTGCGGCCTATGTCTTCGTGCGGAGCGGGACGAACTGGACGCAGCAGGCCTATCTCAAGGC
Source organism: uncultured Verrucomicrobia subdivision 3 bacterium (assembly GCA_903888765.1). Classification (GTDB taxonomy): domain Bacteria; phylum Verrucomicrobiota; class Verrucomicrobiia; order Limisphaerales; family UBA11358; genus UBA11358. Next base: position 5,575 of record CAISVF010000044.1, read on the forward strand.
AATGAATCCAAGCAACAGCGCCCTCTTTGGCGGCTCCGTGGCCATCTCGGGTGAGACCATTGTGATCGGCTCAGCCAGTAGCTTGGCGAGAATAGTCGCTGGGGAAGTGTTCAATTTCGGAAACGTAATCGGAGGTGAAGGCGCCAACAACACGGGCGTGAATGCGTTTACCAACGCGGGCGGCGCCCCGAGGTCCGGCGCGGCCTATGTCTTCGTGCGCGGCGGCACCCTCTGGAGCCAGCAGGCCTACCTGAAGGCGAGCAACACGGATGCGAATGATGGCTTTGGCCAGTCCGTGTCCATCTCGGGCGATACCCTCGTGGTCGGAGCCTGGAACGAAGCCAGCGCTGCCACCGGCGTGAATGGCAATCAGGCGGACAACAGCTCCCCGCTCGCCGGCGCGGCCTACGTCTTCGCGCGCAGCGGTGGCACCTGGACCCAGCAGGCCTACCTGAAGGCGGACAGTCACGCGTATAACTCGGCCCTAAATAGCCAATCGTTGGGCTTTGGCTATTCGGTGAGCATCTCGGGTGATACGGTGGTCGTGGCGGCGCCCTTGGCAGGATTGCTTATCAACAACAACGCCAACGCCTACAACGCGGATAAGGTCTTCGTCTTCACCCGCAGTGCGGCGGGAGCATGGACCCAGCAGGCAGCGATTCCCGCTCCAGATGTGAATCCAAATTATTTAGGCGCTTTCGGTCTGTCCGTTGCCGTGTCGGGCGAGACGCTGGTCATCGGAGATCCTTGCTCGCAGAGCTCCTTTGGCCGGGCCGTGGTTTACACGCGAACGCCGGCAGGCGCATGGCTCCTTCAGAGAACCCTCAATGGTCCTGGAAATTTGTATCAAGCTGGCTACGGCTATGCCGTGGCGCTTTCCGGCGAGACGGCGGTCTCCGCCGCCGGTGGGGCTTCAGAAGATCAAGGTTTTGATTATTACATCAAGGGAAACAATCGTGCCCAAATCTTCACCGGCGTGGGCCTGCCGAGAATGAGCGTGGAGCAGCCCGCCGGCAGCGTCATCGCCAGCGGCGGCACGCGGACGGTCGGCACGCTGCCCGGCAGCGTCACCGACACGGTGTTCACGATTCGGAACGTCGGGGCTCAGCCGCTGACGCTCACCGGCACGCCCAACCTCGTGGCACTCAGCGGCAGCAGTGACTTCAGCGTCCTCACCCAGCCCGCCAGCCCCGTGGCGCAGGGTGCGACCACCACCTTCACCGTGCGCTTCGCCCCCGCCACCGCCGGGCTGAAGACCGCCACGCTGACCATCCCCAGCGACGACGCCAGCACACCCTACGTCATTAATCTTGCCGGGAACGCCCTTTCCTCCAGCACCTCCACGACTGGCGACGGCCTGAGCGACGCGGCGAAATTCAAACTGTCCGCACTCGGCTTCGACTGGCAGGTGAGCCAGCCCGCGCTGGTGAATACCTACTTCGCGAATGCCAACATCGCGGGGCTCTACCCGAGCAACCAGTTGCAGGCGTTGAACGTGAACAGCCCGTTGCTCGCGAAGGGCACGAACGGGCAGTTCACCCTCACCATCGGCGTGCAGAAGTCCACGA